>NZ_JASGEX010000124.1:0-22233 GCF_047606085.1 Parafilimonas sp. | reverse complement strand
TCAATATTCAATACCCAATAATCCCCGCCTGACTGAATCAGTCGGGCAGGAATGTTCAGTTGTAAATCTTCGCGAAATTGAATATTGAATATTTCGAAGATTTACCTGCCTTAAGTTAATGACATTGAATGATACACATTAAAAAGAGGCTGCGCCCGGGCGCAGCCTCTTTTCCTAAAATCCTTACAGCACGTTTTGCCGCCTCGCACTTCACAGATTGGGGCAATATGCCGGCTGTTTATGCTTCGCAGCTTTTGCAGCTCACTATACCGGTTATCATTTCTTTTGAAACGCTCTGGCTCCGCTGATAATACAGTGTCTTTACCCCCAGCTTCCAGGCTTCTATCAGCAACCTGTTTACATCTTTCACGGGCAGGTCTGCCGGTATGTTCAGGTTAAGGCTTTGAGACTGGTCAATATATTGCTGGCGGATAGATGCCTGTTGGATTATTTCGAGCTGGCTGATTTCCTTAAATGTTTTAAAAACTTCTTTTTCTTCGGCTGACAATTCTTTAAGGTGCTGAACGCTTCCATGATTCAGCATGATATTGCGCCAGGTATCTTCATTGTCAATGCCTTTTTTTATAAGCACTTCCTTCAGGTATTTATTCTTGCGGATAAAATTTCCCTTGGACAAACCTGCTTTATAATAATTGCTGCTATACGGCTCAATGCCGGGCGAAGTTTGGCCAAGTATAGCAGAAGAGGAAGTGGTAGGGGCTATTGCCAGCAGGGTAGTATTTCTGAGGCCATATCCTTTCAGCAGTTCAGGCTCCCCATATATCCATGCCAGGTCTTTACTGGCCTTTGTGGCTTTAGCCTGAATATCTTTGAATATGACAGCCGTTAATTGCTTGGCCTTTAGCCCTTCGAACGGGATCATGTTTTTTTGGAGATAAGAATGCCAGCCCAGCACGCCCAGCCCGAGGGCCCGGTGCCGTTTTGCAAAAAGGTTTGCCGATTTAAGATAGTGGTTGCCTTCTGTTTTTGCAATGAATTCCTGCAATACGGCATCCAGAAAGAAAATGGCCAGCTTTACAGCGTTCGTGTCTTTCCATTCATCATACAGCTCCAGGTTCATGGAAGAAAGGCAGCAGATGAACGATTCGTCTTCGGTGGAAGGCAGCATGATTTCTGAACAAAGGTTGCTGGCATTAATGCTTAGGTCGGCATCTTTATACACCTGGGGCTTATTCCTGTTTACATTATCCGTGAAAAATATATAGGGCAGGCCTTTTTGCTGGCGGCTTTCCAAAACCTTGGCCCATAATTCTCTTTTTTTCTGATCGCCTTCAATCATATCGTTCATCCAATAGTCCGGCACGCACACGCCATAAAAAAGGTTTTGTATGGCGTGGCCAATGTCCTTAATGGAGAGAAATTCCTCTATATCGCCATGGTCAATATCAAGGTAAGCTGCAAAAGCGCCCCGGCGCACGCCTCCCTGCGAAACGGTGTCCATAGCTGTGTCGAATAACCGCATAAAGCTTACCGCCCCGCTGCTTTTGCCATTGTCTGTAACGGCGCTGCCTCTTTCGCGCAAGGCGCCAAAATAAGCCGAGGTGCCACCGCCCAGCTTGGTTTGCATGATCACTTCGCCCAGTTTATGGGTAATGCCCTCAATGTTATCGGGCACATGCACATTAAAGCAGGATATGGGCAGCCCGCGCTCCGTGCCCATATTAGCCCAGATGGGCGAACTGAGGCTCATCCATCCGCGTTCTATCATTTCCCGGAAAGCCTCTTTTAATTCCGGTTTATATAATCGCTGGGCGGCGGCCGTACAAATCCGTTCTATAGCGCCATCTACCGTTTCGCCTTTCAACAGGTAACCACGGTTAAGTATTTGTTCGCTTTCTTCATTTTTCCACCAGAGCTTTTCCTGTTCATATTTGCCGGCTATATCCGGTAATTGGGCGGCAGGCGCTTCAATTGATTCAAAGAGTGTTGTCATTAACGGAAATTTAAAGGATGATCAGATCGTAAAAATGTATAAACTATTATTTAAAATAAATCATTTGCAGATATGCTTTTGTCAAACTTGGTATATTCTACGGGGCGTTTGGCAAAAAAATCGTCCAGGCTGTTGGAGAAAACTTCTTCCTCAAACCAGGTCATGGGGGCTATCTGCGCAGTGCTCACGTTAAACAGAGGTTGCAAACCAATGCGGGTGAGGCTGTCATCTGCCCGCTTCTTCATAAAATTCACGAGGTCGTATTTGCGGATAATGTCTAATTCGCCGGCGCTGAAAATCCAGTCAATTATCCGCACTTCGGTATATATGGATTGATCCACTATATCCCTTACCATGCTTATCATATTTCCGGTAAATATTTCCGGGTATTCTTCTTTCAGTTTATTAACCAGGAAAATGCCTGCGTTTGCATGTATTTGTTCATCCACAGAAGTCCAGGCGATAATATTGCTTACGTTTTTCATCAGCCCTTTAAACCGGGTAAAGGCCAGGATAACTGCAAACTGGCTGAACAGGCTCACGTTCTCAATCAATAAGCTGAAAAGGATAAGCGAAAAAACATATTCTTTTTTATCTGCAGATTTTGTATGCTGCAAGGCTGTGGACAGGTATTCAATGCGTTCCCTTATTACAGGTACTTGCAGCAGGGCCCCAAACTCGTTGTTGTAACCCAGCACTTCCAGCAGGCGGGAATAAGCTTCCGAATGCCTGAACTCGCATTCTGCAAAAGTAGCGCCCAGCCCATTTATCTCGGGTTTGGGAAAATGATGATAGAGGTTTCCCCAGAATGACTTTACAGCTACTTCCACCTGGGCAATGGAAAGCAGGCTGTTTTTTATAGCGTTTTGCTCCCCAGCCGTTAAATGAGCGTGAAAATCCTGAACATCTGCCGTAAAATCAATCTCGGAGTGTACCCAGAAAGATTTATTGATCGCCTCCGTGTATTGCAAAACTTCAGGATATTCAAAAGGCTTGTAATTAATTCTTTTATCGAATAGTCCCATAATACAAATGTTTTATTTTAAGAATAGCGTTCACTTAATAAGATATCGCCATACCGGCAAAGGCATGCGGAAACCTGATGGAACAATTTTCCGGCTATGCTTTATGCAAAGCATGATTTAATCAGCGCCCGGCTTAGTTGTGTAATACCTTTTTGCTCCAATAATTTACCGGGTTAACGGCATGGCGAGGAACTACATGGCAAGGGTACAGACTGAAAATGTGCCGGGGTATGCTGGCGCCCGGCACATTTTAGCCCTGCCCTTAATAAAGCCATAACTGGAGGTGAAATAAAACAAGAATTTGTAAAATAAGATATATTATTATGCACGGATGTTAATAAAATAAGCAGGCGGAATAACAGCCACAAACAGCCATATTGTTCAGATATATTCAAAAGCGCCTCCTGGAAGTGAAAGAGCCGTTTATAATCCATTGGATAGTGTTAATGAAAAAACCGGCGCTGCCGGATAAGCGTACGCTTTGCCATACGCATCTTTTGTTTTTATATAATCATGCTGTCCACAAATTCATACACGGGCGTACCTGCGAGCTTGTTATAATCCAATGAAATTTCCAGAATCTCTTTTTGCTGTTTTTCAGGAAATATCCTGGCCAGGTTTATTTGGTATTTCTTAATCAGTTCGGGAATGCCTTCCTCTCTTCTGCGTTTGTGGCCGATAGGATATTCCACCACCACTTCATCCAAAACGGTTCCATCGTTCAGCTCCACCGTTAATGCATTGGCAATGGAACGTTTTTCAGGGTCGTGGTAATCTTTGGTGAATTGAATGTCTTCCACGCATTCCATCTTATCACGAAGTATATCAATGCGCGCATCGGCAGCTACCCTGTCTTCATAATCCGCAGCCGTGAGCCTTCCATAGATTAATGGAACGGCGATCATATACTGGATACAATGGTCGCGGTCAGCAGGATTGTACAGCGGCCCTTTTTTATCAATGATGCGGATGGCCGCTTCGTGTGTGCGAATGGTAACCTTTTTAATGTCGTCCGTTGTTTTGTTCCATTCTTTCAGTTTGCCATATAAGGCCATAGCTGCTTCCACCGCAGTCTGGGAATGAAATTCGGCAGGGAAAGAAATCTTGAATAGTACGTTCTCCATCACATACGAACCATAATCCCGCTGGAATTTAAATGTATTTCCTTTGAAAGAAACATCGTAGAAGCCCCAGGTTCTGGCAGTTAATACAGATGGGTAACCCATTTCTCCCGTTTTAGCTATCAGCGCCAAACGAACGGCTCTGGAAGTGGCATCGCCTGCCGCCCAGGACTTGCGGCTTCCCGTATTTGGCGCGTGGCGATACGTTCTTAAAGACTGGCCGTCCACAAATACCAATGAAATGGCATTAATAAGCTCATCGCGGGTTAAACCAATTAGTTTACCAACCACAGCGGTTGAAGCAAGTTTTACTAACAGCACATGGTCTAAGCCCACTTTATTGAACGAGTTTTCCAATGCCAGCACACCCTGTATTTCATGCGCTTTTATCATTGCTTCCAAAACCTGTTTCATTTTCAAAGGCGCTTTGCCTTCGGCAATATTGGTTCTTGAAAGCCAATCGGCCGTTGCCAGAATACCGCCCAAATTATCTGACGGATGTCCCCATTCGGCTGCCAGCCAGGTATCATTAAAGTCTAACCAGCGAATCATGGTGCCAATATTAAACGCCGCCTGAATGGGGTCTAACTGGAACTGTGTTCCCGGCACTTTAGCGCCGTGCGGAACAAGCGTTCCTTTTATTACCGGCCCCAAAAGCTTGGTGCAGGCAGGGTAGGTGAGCGCTTCAAACCCGCAGCCCAATGTGTCTAAAAGGCAATAGTGCGCTGTTTGCCAGGCCTGTTCATTTTTTATTTCATAGTTTAATACATAATCCGCAATATCCACCAGTACCTGGTCTGGTTGCGGCCTTTCATTGAAAATGTGTGAGCTCATTATAATAGATAATTGATAGTTGATAATGTACTTTGTTAGCGCTTCGGCCGCGGATGCCCTCTTTGTCTGCTGTTCAATGTCTGTCTGTTGCGGGTTGTGCGTTGGCTTTATTCATTTTTCAGTAGTTTGATTGTCTGAAACCAATAAAAAAGCGCTTCGCCTTTTGCCACAAATTTCAGTCGTTTGTTCAGAAAATTGTAGTCGGTGTTGGTTATCAAATAATCCGTTAAAGGAATTGTTTCGTTGAATTTATTTAGTTCGTTGTTATGGTCTGTCAGGATAATGGCAGCCAGGTAAGCGGCTTTTGCTGCTGCAACCTGTGCTTCTAAAATTTCAAACTTCCCAACAAACACAAAGTGTCGGAATTGGTTAATGCCTGTGTTGATTTCAGCAAACTTTACTTTTTCACCTTCGGTCTTTAAGATGTCTTTCTTTGCAATGAGCAAAGCTGTATCAATAGTATCCCGAAGCACCTGCTCAACCAATTCAATTTTTCGTTCAGGCCGGTATGCAATTTCGCCTTTTGCTGTTTCCAAAAACGATTTTTTGAGAACATTTATGTCCGTCAGTAAGTCAAACAAATTGCCAATGTCAAACAGTTGTTTCAAAATTTCTTTTTCCTTTTCTACGTTGTAAGGAACGCCTGTTGTGTTGGGTGCAAATGCCGTGAGTTTGTCGCCTAAAATTGAATTGATGTCGGGTGTTGTAACAATAATTCGTTCGTCATTTTGTAAAAGCCATTCCGTTTCCAACGGAATTTCAACCAATGTTGGATAATGATTTTCTGCAAACAGAATATCTAACAAAATTTCTCTTTCAGGATTTGAAATTACTTGTCCTTCCTGGTTTTTGTTAGCAAAATTTGAGTTGTAGAAAAACTTGTAATGTGCTTTCGGAATATCGCCCTGATAGCTTCGCCTTTCGTCTAATTTCATTCTGGTAAATACACTTGTTTCTTCAATCTTTGAAAGGTATCTTTCCAATTCTTCTTTCCCAATTTTCGGATTAACGATAATATCAATGTCCACCGAAAAACGTTTAGGCTCTTTCATTAGCAAAATCAAACTTGTTCCACCTTTGAAAACAAATTCCAAACCACTTAATTGTAATTGCTCCAACAAATACAAAGCATAAATCACACTTTCCATTAAGTTGGGGTCTTTGCTGTATTTCTTTCTTTTTTCAGCAATCCAATCTGCTGAAAGTGTTTTCAGGTCAATCATTCAATATATTTTCAGGTATGTCTGTTTTATCTGCAAAAAATTGTCGCAACTCAATATCTTTTCTTCTTCGTTTGGCATAGTGAAACAACTTTGTAAAATCAATCGCATAGCGACTGTAAGCATTATTGACAATGTGGATCAATTCACTCCCTTGAAATGCTGCAAATATTTTTTTATCGGAATATAAATCAACAATCAATTTTTCAAGTGTTGTGGTTGCTATGTTATTTATTTTCTGAATGGGCGACTTTGAAACCAACGGAAGCAAAACGATTGCCTTTTCACTTTTGTAAATGTATCGTTCAATTTCCTTTTCTTCGGGCTGAATAAAACTGTCGCCCAATTTTTGCTCTTTCAAAAAATCATAAACAGGTTCCAATGCTTCTTTTTCTACTTGCAAAATGGTGATATGTTTTGCAGGAAGGTGAAGCATAAATTCACTAACAAATTGCGTTGTCCATACACAAGATTTCAGCGTTGAAAATTGTTTCTCAACGCTTGCATAAATCTTTTTTGTTGCTTTGTCAATGTCAGGCTTGAAAACAGGCTTAAAAGAAAGCGTAAAGAGTTCCTTTGAAATGGAAGTAATAATTTGCTTTTCTTTCAGGTTGTATATTATCCACCTGAAAGTTGTTTCTTTTAAATCGGGCTTGAACTCTGTATAAAAGGCATAAAGTTCTTTTCTGGAAAAGGATTTCCTTTGCCTGAAACGTTGCCGAAGCCGCTCTGTGATAATGTCTTTCGCTACCGCTTTATTTACTTTGGCTACAAAGATAGAAAAATTTCAAACGAAAGACAGCAAATTGAAAAAAGTGTCAAATGTTTGTTTTCAAACAAAAGACAGTAAATTGTGTTTGTTGACGTTAAGCCCAATAGAATTCCGTCAGCCGGTGTGGTTGGATTGTCCGTTGGCATTTTTAGCTCTTGGAAAGATTGGCTTTGTGTCGGGGTTTGCGTGCCTTGCCATGTGCTAAAAATTGCGTGGGGTAGCGTTGGCAAGGTCTTGGTAAGTTTCAAACTGAAACGTTGTGTCAAATAGGGTGACATGCAACTCACACATCGCCGTAAGTGTGCCATTATTATCTTCTTTCTTCTATTGGAACAAACGCTTTGTTTTCCGGGCCGATATAGTTCGCACTCGGGCGAATGATCTTGCCATCCTGTCTTTGTTCCATAATATGTGCGCTCCACCCCGTAACCCTGGAAATAACAAATAAAGGCGTAAACAGTTGGGTAGGCACGCCCATCAGGTGATATGAAACGGCAGAAAACCAATCCAGGTTAGGGAACATTTTCTTCTCCCGCCACATAACAGTTTCCAGTCGGCCGGCAATATCAAACAGCAGCATATCGCCGGCTTCTTCAGAAAGCTCTCTGGCTATTTTTTTGATCACGGCATTTCTGGGATCAGAAATCGTATAAACAGGATGCCCGAAACCGATAATCACTTCTTTATTCGCTAATCGTTTGAGAATATCTGCCTCTGCTTCATCCGGCGAATGATACCGGCTTTGTATATCAAAAGCCACTTCATTGGCGCCCCCGTGCTTCGGGCCTCTTAATGCTCCTATAGCGCCGGTAACGGCTGAATACATATCCGAGCCTGTACCGGCAATAACGCGACCGGTGAAGGTGGATGCATTGAACTCATGCTCTGCATACAGGTTCAGCGAAACCTGCATGGCTCTTACCCAGGATGCAGCCGGCTTTTTGCCGTGCAATAAATGCAGAAAATGGCCGCCGACGGTATCATCATCTGTTTCTACCTCAATCTCTTTTCCGTTGTGGGTGTAATGATACCAGTATAATAAGGCGGAGCTGAAGGAAGCCAGCAGCTTATCTGCAATGGCTCTTGCACCGGCCACAGGATGATCTTCTTTTTCGGGATGAACTGTTCCCAGTACCGAGGTTACCGTGCGCAGTACATCCATTGGATGGGCTGCGGAGGGGATATGCTTTAAAACATTTTTCAGCGCCTGCGGAAGCCCCCTTAAGGATTGCAGCCTGGCCTTATAAGCATTTAATTCCGGCTGCGTGGGCAAGGCCCCATAAATGAGGAGATATGCCACTTCTTCAAACTGCGCTTTTTCGGCCAGGTCGAGAATATCGTAGCCCCGGTAGTGCAGGTCGTTCCCGCTTTTTCCAACGCTGCACAGCGCCGTATTGCCGGCGGCAACGCCTGATAGCGCTACGCTTTTCTTTGGCTTAAAAACGCCTTCGTTATTATTGGACATTTTTATTCTTTTTAAAGAGGTTATCTAATTGCTGTTCATAATCGTAATAGCCAATGCTTTGATACAGTTCTTCCCTGGTTTGCATGGTGTTCAGCACATTTTTCTGCGTGCCGTCTTTACGGATATGCTCATACACATTTCGTGCGGCTTTGTTAGCAGCCCTGAAAGCAGAAAGCGGGTAAAGCACCAAACCCACACCGGCCTCTCTTAATTCATCAACGGAGTACATTTTTATCATTCCAAATTCTGTAATGTTTGCCAATACAGGAATGCCCGCAGCATCTACAAATTTTTGGTAAAAGCTCAAATCGGGAACGGCCTCGGCAAAAATAAAATCCGCGCCGGCTTCTTTATAAGCGGCGGCCCGCTCCAGGGTCTTTTCCAGGCCTTCATTGGCAAAGGCGTCTGTACGGGCGCCTATTACAAAATTTTCATCCGTGCGCGCATCTGCCGCGGCTTTTAACCTGTCAGCCATTTCTGCTTTGCTTACCACTTCTTTTCCCGGGCGATGCCCGCAACGTTTGGCGCCTACCTGGTCTTCAATATGCAGGGCTGCAGCCCCTGCTTTAATCAATGATTTTACAGTGCGGGCGATATTAAAGGCTGAAGGGCCGAAGCCGGTGTCCACATCCACCAAAAGCGGCAGGCTGCAAACATTGGTAATGCGCAGAACATCTGTCAATACATCTTCCAGCGTGGTAATGCCCAGGTCGGGAATGCCCAGCGAACCGGCGGCCACGCCACCCCCTGAAAGATAAATGGCATTAAACCCTGCCTGCTGCGCCAGCAAGGCATGGCCGGCATTAATGGCGCCTACAATCTGCAGGGGATTTTCTTTCTGCATAGCCTGCCGGAAAAGAAAGCCCGGCGTGTTGTTTATGTTTTGATCACTCATTTTTAATTCAATATGCTTTCAATAATAATCGGGTAAAGAAACAAAAAAATTGCCGGCAAAACCAGCTGAGGCCGGCGGAGCGCCGGGCAGAAAATTATGCAAGGGTCGAAAATTGAAATGCCTCCTGAATTGCCGTAAATCCTGTTGTTTAAATAAAGCCATTGGATCAATTTATATTTATTGACATGATCTGGAGGTACTGTTTGTTTTCAACCAACTGGTATTGATTAAATACCAGCATTTTCCCGTCCGGCGAAAATAAGGGCGCGCCTGTTATCTTATAACCGGAAGCCTGGTTAAAAGTTAACTGCACAATTTTACTGGAATTCATATCTAAAACATATACATTGTTATTGGCTATAAAGGCAACCTTACTGCCATCTTTATTTAAGTTAAAAGGATGGTCAACCGGAAAAGGCATTTGCGTTAAATAGGTTATTTCTCCGCTATTGATATTGCACCTGATAATCTGGCTGATGTTTTTATCATCTGAGGCCAGTGCATAAATATACCGGCCATCCGTGGATGACCTGAGCCAATGCCTCACAGGCGACAGCCCTCTAACCGTTGAGGTAACCCTTCTTTGGGTAAGCCCTGCAGGAACCCGGGGCCATTCTCCTGGTGTGCCCACCGCTGCCGGATCATTTAATATAGCTGTAGTATCAATGTCTGTGACGAATATTTCGGTAACCGTTTCCCCTTTTTTGTTTATGGTGTTTCCCTGAAAAGCGAGCGCGTGGGGAATGCGTTTTCCTTTATTGTTTACATAACCGTTTGTTCCAACCCAACACTCATCAAAGGCTTTATTTATTTCATTGGAACCGGGTTTCGGCTCTTTTACAATATGCGCTATAATGGCAGCAAACATTTCACCATTGTTATTGCCGGAAGCCGTATCTGTAATTACAGGCTTTCCTGAATTGAACAGTACGCCTACAGACCTGAGATCGGGGTTAACAAGCTCATCATTATAAGTAAAACTGATCATTTTTCCGTCGGGGCTCCAGCAATGTGAATGCGTGCCGCCGCGCAAAGAGCCGGGCGTATAAGGGTAGGTAATATCGCGGGCATCCATGTATATGGGTTGAAAGGGCCTGTTTATGTCAACAGCAACACCTGTTCTGCGGGTAAAGCCGTATGGTTTTTCCTTGCCGGCGCCTGCCAGACCGTGGATAAAAATTACCCTGTCGGCTACAGGGCTGAATGAAGCTGCGCCCACGCCCGGCCCGTACAATGTGGGATGTAAGATGCGGTATATAATTTTTTCCTCCCTGGTTTTTACGTTTATTATGCCGATTGCAGCAGTCTCGCCAATTTTGGTCTCTTCATTTCTTCCATCAAATACAATCCATTGCCCGTCTTTTGAGAAAACGCCATTGTGATGAAGTGTGTGGCCGGCGGCTGAATTTGTCAATTGCGTAATTACATTTCCTGATTTTTTATTACCAGGGGCACAATTGGTTAACATCATAGAAACAGAGATTATGAATGTTATTGTTACAGATACATTACTGAACATGAACCGGCGCTTTATTTCAAACTTCTGAAATTTTGAATACGGTGAAAGGTTAAAAAGTTTGCATCATGGCTATTGTGCGCATCTTCCTTTCCATCGAAGAATGCCGTGCGTGACAAAAAGATAATATCATTGCCTTCAAACAGCCAGTCCACATATTGAAAACCGCATTTTTGTACATCATCATGTTCTAATATCGTTTTCACATCCTGCCAGTGGATCAAATCTTCAGATTTTCTCAGTACTAAAACATTACGGAAGGAAGCCGCATTAAGATCAGGATATTCCTTTTTATACTTTTCGGGTATTGCATTTACGAGCGCCCAGTAATACCGGCTGATGCTGTCATACTTAATTACAAATTTCTTGCTTCCTCCTTCAAAGGGAATAAAGCCGGTTTGCTTATTAAAGCTTAGCGTTTTGCCATCCGGAGAAATTGCAACCAAGGCTGCATTTTCCGCCTGTCCTTTTAGGGGCGCTACCCGCAGCATATCCCACATCTGGCCCTGTTTATCTACCACAAAATTTCCTTCAAGCCAGCCTCCAAAATTTCCATTCAGGCAGGTGCTGTCATAGTACATTACCGTTGTTGTACTCCATGATTGGGATTGCAATAAATCGGCATCAACGGGCGCAGACATCACCATAGCCCCATAGCGCTTTCCCCATTCAAGTATTGGCCCGTGGGCGGTTTCCATCGGGCGCCACAGGCGGCCTTTGTATTCTGTTACGGGCATTGGCGCACAGTGAAATTCACCTGTAAGCAGCACGCCATTTTCTTTATTAACGGGCGTTGTCCATGTTCTGCCGCCGTTCAATGATTTCCTGATCATTACTGTACCGTGATGACGGTCTGGCCCTAATAAATACAGCACCCCGTTATGAACAAACAAAGAGCTCCAGAAAGCGCCTTTAACCGTGCTTATTTTTTTCCAGGTGCGGCCTTTGTCTTTAGATGTAAATACCTCGGTCTCGGCCTGCGACCATTCGAAACTTCCGGGGCCAAAAAAATCGTGAGCAGCCACGTAAGACCCATCGGGCAATATCGTTAAGCTGGGCGAACCTATATATTTGTTCAATGACGCCGGGGCATGGCAAATAACTACGCCCGGAACAGGTAATTGCTGGGAAAAAATGCGATGAGGACATGATAAGCCTGCTAACAGCAGCCACAGCATAAAATTGTGTTTCATTCGTGCATATTTATTTTTCAGATGTCTCATGCCTGCCTGTTCGGCAGACAGGGAACCTCGCTATATACATTCCCTTAGTGTGAGAAAAAATTATCATGCCCGGTTTCATTTAAACCGCTTTATTATAAAAAATGACGTGTTTTAAACTGCAATTGTTTATATGTTTCCTGTATGTGCCGGATTTGTCAATCTTTTCTTTCATTATGCAAGCATTTTAAAATATCCAAAATCATTTTGTAAGAATCATGTTTGGATGTTTTTGGATTTGATTGTATTAAAGCTCAATAGTAAGCAATACAGATGAAACAGGCATTAATATTTTATCATTCATCGTTTTTGCACTGATTCAACAGCAGATACGCTTATATACTTCTCTATGGCATGAAACCGTTTCCGCATATATTATTTGCACAGTGCTCAGTCTTCTGAAACTATTTGCTCATCAACAATGTGGGCAGTTGCCAACGTTTTTGGTTTCCTTTATTGAAGCTTGAGTTAAATGAGATTTGCCGCAGTAACTCCTTAAGGGAAAAGTGATCAGGAGTAAATCCTGTATAACCTTCAGGCTGCTTTACTTACTTTCCGATTGGTATGATTGAATTTAGTTTTGTTATTCACAATGTAAACCAAAGTTATAATTAGTTTACAGTACGGCGCAAAATGTAAGCGGACAAGACAGTTCGGGGCGTTTAGTACCGGTCAGACGCTTTAAAGCGTCTGACCGCGTAGTTACCCGGAGCTGCGTTAATAACGGAATAAAAAAGCTGTTCACAAAGGTGTTGAGCAGCTTTGTGAACAGCTTTTTTGATTAGAAGCTTACACATTAAACAGAAAATGCATGATATCGCCATCTTCCACCACGTAATCTTTTCCCTGAACAGCTAACTTGCCGGCGCTGCGGCAGGCAGCTTCACTTTTGTATTTCAGGAAGTCATCATACTTTATAACTTCTGCACGAATAAAGCCCTTCTCAAAATCTGTATGGATTACACCGGCAGCCTGTGGTGCAGACATGCCTTTGTGAATCGTCCATGCACGTACTTCCTGCACACCCGCAGTAAAATAAGTGGCAAGATTTAATAAATGATAAGTGGAACGTATCAACCGTACCACACCACTTTCTTTCAGGCCCAGGTCTTCCAAAAACATTTTACGGTCTTCATAGCTGTCCATAGCCGCAATCTCGCTTTCAATGGCAGCACTTATAAACAATATCTCTGCATTTTCATCTTTCACCGCTTCCTTTACTGCTTCTGTGTATTGATTGCCGGTGATAACAGATTTTTCGTCAACATTACATACATAGATCACCGGCTTGATAGTGAGCAGGAAAATATCATCAATATATTTCTCCCTGTCTTTTTCATTCACGTTAAAACCCCTGGCATTTTTCCCTTGCTCAAAATGCTGTTTTAATGCTTTTAATATTTCCAAACCGGCTGCTGCATCTTTATCGGTGCGGGCAACTTTTTCAAGCCTTGAAATTTTCTTCTCAACACTTTCAAGGTCTTTCAGTTGCAGTTCGGTATCAATAATCTCTTTATCACGAACCGGGTTTACGCTGCCGTCAACATGAATAACATTATCGTCATCAAAACAACGCAATACATGAATGATCGCATCCGTATTTCTTATATTTCCTAAAAACTGGTTGCCGAGGCCTTCGCCCTTGCTGGCGCCTTTTACCAAACCCGCAATGTCAACAATCTCAACGGTAGCCGGTACAACACGCTGCGGGCTTACCAGCTTTTCCAGCTCAAATAATCTTTCATCCGGAACGGTAATAACGCCCACATTCGGTTCTATGGTACAAAACGGAAAGTTTGCCGCCTGTGCTTTTGCATTGCTCAATGCATTAAATAAAGTTGATTTTCCAACGTTGGGTAACCCAACAATACCTGCCTGTAAAGCCATGCCCTTGATCCCTGAAGGGAATATTTTTTAGTTAAAAAATTTTTTAGCGGCGCAAAAGTAAGATTATAGAAATTAATGAAATGTTTCTTTTATTTTAGCGACTTACCAAACTCCCCTTCGGGGGATGGGGGCAACATGGCGTTAAATATCGTATTTATTGCATTCTTTGTTATTGCTTTTATTATAGCATTAATTAAGTTTTTTGTTGATGGCGATACTACCATTTTTAAAACTTTGGTGGATGGTATTTTCGATTCGGCCAAGTCTTCTGTAACAGATGTTGCCTTTTCTCTTATGGGAACAATGGTTTTCTTTTTGGGGCTGATGAATATTGCTGAGAAAGCAGGCGCCATTAACTGGCTGGCAAGGAAATTAAACCCTTTAATGAAAAGGCTTTTCCCCGAAGTGCCGGATGGCCATCCTGTAATGGGAGAGATGGTAATGAATTTCAGCGCCAATATCCTCGGGCTTGATAATGCCGCCACACCTTTTGGTTTAAAATCCATGCAAAGCCTCGAAGACCTTAACCCCAATAAGGGCACGGCTTCCAATGCGCAGATAATGTTTCTGGTATTGCATACAAGCGGGCTTACTTTAATTCCACTTTCAATTATTACCTATAGAATTTCGGTGGGTTCAACAGATGCCACCAGCGTTTTTATTCCCTGCGTGCTGGGCACAGTAGTTACAACACTGGCTTCTATAATTGTGGTGGGTATAAAACAAAAGATAAAATGGGATGCTGTTTTACTTGCGTGGATAACTGGATTAATAACACTGGTTACGCTTTTGATGGCCGGCGTGAACCGCATGAGCCCTGAAGCTAAAAATACTTTCAGTGCCATCGGCGGCAATCTTATTTTGCTTATAATAATTGTAGCTATTATTGTAGGCGGCGCTTATAAAAAAGTATCTGTTTTTGATGCTTTTATTGATGGTGCAAAAGAAGGGTTTAATGTAGTGCTGAAAATTATTCCTTATCTCGTAGGTATGTTAGTTGCCATTCGTGTTTTCAGGGATAGCGGGGCGCTTGGTTATATTGTGGATGGAATAAGTTACCTGGTGCATGCTTCAGGGTTAAATACTGATTTTGTGCCTGCATTACCCACCGCCATAATGCGGCCTTTCAGCGGCAGCGGTGCAAGAGGCATGATGATTGATGCCATGAAAACGTATGGGCCGGATAGTTTTGTTGGCAAAATAGCCTGCACCTTTCAGGGCACTACTGATACAACCTTTTATATTCTTGCCCTGTACTTTGGCAGTGTCGGCATTAAAAAAGTGCGTTATGCGGTTTGGGCCGGATTGTTTGCAGATATTATAGGAGTGATTGCAGCGATAATGATCGCTTATATTTTCTTCAGGTGATATTGCCGGCAGCCATTTATAATCAACGCTCAGGTTGTAAGCCTGTAAAAATGTTTATTGAATATTGAGCATTGAATATTCAATGCCGTTTAGTTAAGGACTGTTTACAAAGTCCCTCTCCTTTGGAGAACTTGTCCCGACCATTCGGGAGGGATTTAGGGTGAGGTCAAAATAAGGTTAACTAAACAACATTGATTGAATATTGAGCATTCAATGTCATTGATTTAAGAAAATACTCAATATTCAACAAAACAATACGCAATCTTCAATGTAAAGCCTCTTCAAATTGAGCATTGCGTATTGAAATTGTGTATTGAGTGTTTTATAAGGTGTCTGAAGAAGGATCAGCGATTGTCTTACTATGCCATCAACCTGAAATAGTATAAAATTTTTATTGGCAGGAAATCAGCATTCATTCAGGCTGTAAATTAGTTGCTTCGTACATGTACAGTAATCTTACATATATTATAGTAGATGATGAAGAACTGGAGCGGTTACATATTGAGGCAATGGCTTCAGCATTTCCTTTTTTACAAAAAACAGCCTCATGCAGTAATGCCATAGAAGCTTTGGAACTTATTACCCGGTTAAAACCTGAAATAGTTTTTGCAGATATTGAAATGCCCGGCATCAGCGGTATGGATATGATTAAAACCCTTGCCGGTGAAGTGCCTGCGCCTGTTTTTATTACCTCTCATCCTGAATTTGCGCTGGACAGTTATGAACTGCAGATATTTGATTATTTATTAAAACCAGTAAGCAAAGAACGTTTTGAAAAATGTGCGCTGCGGCTAAAAGATTTTTTCCTGCTGCGCAATAACGCTTTTGCTTATGCGCAGGAGCAGGAAACAAATTTCATAGTTATAAAACAAGGCTATGATAAGCATAAGTTGCCGCTGCAGGATGTTTTGTACCTAGAAGTGGAATTCCCACATCAAGTTGCCCCCCCTTACACCAGATGAAGATATTATCTGCCAATTAAAAATGGGTGTATTTCAATTTTCGCAGGTGGTTGGTGACCCACCTGTAGAACCCGCTACCGGTCGGTGAGACACCGACCGGAGTGCTGTGTATGAAGCAAAAATTTGAAATGCGCCCTTAAAAATATTATGCAGGATATTTATGTGTATTTTAGTCACCTAAAACTTTAATTATGGATAACATTACCAAAATGTATGAGAACATTCAATCGCTTTTTGCAACCTATGGCTTAAAAATTCTGGGCGCCATTCTTTTTTTCATTGTGGGTTTATGGATTACAAATATTATTACAAGATTGCTGGGAAGACTCATGGTCCGGCGCGGTTTTGATGTATCGCTGCAATCATTTCTTATCAGCCTCCTCAGCATTGGTTTAAAAATATTATTGCTGATAAGTGTAGCCGGTATGATAGGTATTGAAACCACCAGTTTTGTTGCAGTGATCGGCGCCCTGGGTTTAGCTGTTGGTCTGGCTTTGCAAGGTTCACTGGCAAATTTTGCAGGCGGTGTTTTAATACTCCTGTTCAAGCCTTTTAAAGTAGGCGACCTTATTGAAAGTAACGGCCAGATTGGTACTGTGCACGAAATACAAATATTCAATACCATATTGCTTACGCCCGATAATAAAACAACCATTATTGCCAATGCAATGGTATCGAATGGTATTATTACCAACTACAGCAAACACGGGAGCATACGTGTTGACCTTAGCACAAATGTGGCTGCCGATAATGATATGAATAAAGTAAGGGCGGTTGCGCTGGAAGTAATGAATAATGATGAAAAAATATTAAAAGACCCTGCGCCCGGTGTGTTTGTTTCAAAGCTGGGCGGGTATTTTAATGAATTATCTATACGCCCTTATGCAACGGTTGAAAATTACTGGGATGTTTATTTTGGTACGCTTGAAAAAATTCAGAAAGCATTTGCCGAAAACGGTATTACCGCCCCTGTGCCTTCGCAGGTATTAATTTCCAAAACAGCTTAAGGAGTTCTTAAATCATTGTTAATAGCATTTTGCGCCTGTGTAATATTTTAAAAAAACTCATCATGCTATAAATTAAATTGAGCATTATGAAGAAAGCATTTTTAACGCTCTTGGCAAGTTTGTTCTTATTATTTGCCCATGCACAAACAGGCGATAACACTATTAAACAACGAACCATTAATGTAACCGGCACTGCAGAACTGGAAATAACGCCTGATGAAATTTACGTTCAGGTTGAACTGCGTGAATACACCAGGAAAAATGGTGAAAAGGTGGATATAGAAACTATTCGTAACCAGTTTTTAAACGCAGCCAAAAGTATGGGTATTGCTGATACAGATGTTGTTGTACAGGGTTATTCAGGATGGGATGGCAACTATTGGTGGTATAAAAAGAATAAACAGAAAAACCCTGACATGAATGCCGGCGTTACGTATGAAGTGAAAGTGAAATCCGTGAATGATATGGACAAACTGGTTGATAAACTGGATGACCAGGCAACACAAAACTTTTCTTTAAGCCATACATCGCACAGCAATCTTGATTCTATTAAAAAAGCATTGAAGGTACAGGCCATACAAGCTGCCAAAGAAAAAGCAATATACCTTGCTGCAGCGTTAGGGGATACTGTAGGCCAGGCCTTAACCATTAACGATCCTACAGAAAATGGCACTTATCCAAGACCCGTGTATTCAGCTAATATGATGATGAAAGCTGCTGATACAGAAGCAGCGCCAATGGATGTTGATTTTAAGAAGATGAAGATACAGTATAACGTGAACGTGGTTTTTGAATTGAAATAGAACTATATTATTTGGTGTTTTGCAGGCCTGCGGCTTTAAGTTTCGCAGGCTTTGTATTTTTTATAAATGAGATCATCAGCATTATTCTATTTATCAATCCGTAAAAAGTTTCCTTTTACACGTAAAAAGTATCCATCTTCATCTGTTTCTAAAATATAATTTTGCGTGTTATTAAATCAGATGGTTAAGAAAATATTTAACATACAGGGATTTGTGAGTTATGCAAAGTTTTCACCGGTAAAGAATGAAAACCTTCATATCGTCAATTTTGAAAATGAAAAGAATATATTACGCAAATCCGAAAAGATAAATATAGATTTCTACCTGATGGCGATCAAGCCGCCGCTGGAAAAGAAATTCATCATCGATCAGAAATTTGAAGACCAGGCAAATTCTTTTCTGTACGTGGACTGTCCCCAAAACACTTTGGCATGGGACGTTAATGAACCCAACGCAGGATATGTAATTATGGCTGATCCGAAACTCATACACAGGGTTGCCAGGGATTATAATTTCGTACATTACAACAATCACGAAGCGCTGTATCTTACAAAAGAGGAAGAAGTATTGTTGTGGGATTTATTTAAAAAAGCATACAATGAATTTCAGAAACCGCATTATTCCAAAGAGGTCATTGTTTCTTACATAGCATTAATATTGTCATACACGCAGATATATTACAATCGGCAGTTTGATACAAGAAGCGCCGTATATCACCAGGTTGTTGAGGATTTTTATGCTAACCTTAGCGACTATTACGGCAAAGCGGATGGGGTTTCCGGGATGCCTTCAGTGGCTTATTTTGCGCAGAAAGCTAATTTGTCGCCCAACTATTTCGGAGACCTGGTGAAACATTTTACAGGAGAATCTCCTATTGAGCATATCCAGGATTTCGTATTGCAATTAGCGAAAGACAAACTGAAAAACACTTCGCTATCTGTTTCGGAAATCTCCTATAGCTTAGGGTTTGATTATCCGAATTACTTTGCCCGGTTTTTTCGCAAAAAGACAGGCATGTCGCCAAAAGTTTTTAAGAATGTGTAAGGCAATCATGACTAATAATAGAATATTTATTATTCCCCCGTTTTTACAATATTTTTCCGAGGCTATGCCTTTTCTTATGCTTTTAAAATTTTAATGCATTTGCCCGGTATCTTCTGTTAAAAATTACAATCAGTAAAAAGTATCCATCTTCCCGTAATCTGTCTATGTTTTAAAGGAACAGCCTGGTATAATTTTGTCTTCTCAGGGTCAATAATAATTTTAAAAACATATAAGTTATGTCACAACAAAAAGTAAATTTCAGGAACAGCAATAACGGTAATATCACTATGGTGGCCGTTATCTTTTTTCCCGAAGGATTTGATGAAACAAATAAATATCCGGCAATCGTTGTAACGCACCCGGGTGGCGGCGTTAAGGAGCAAACAGCAAGTATTTATGCTGCGAAGCTGGCAGCAGCGGGTTTTGTGGCTATCGCTTATGATGCCTCTTACCAGGGAGAAACCACAGGAGAACCACGTCTTCTGGAAAACCCGTATATCAGAACGGAAGACATCAGCGCAGTGATAGACTACCTGAGCACATTGCCTTATGTGGATGCCAGCAGGATTGGTGCGGCCGGAATTTGTGCCGGAGGTGGTTATACCATGAATGCCGGTATCAACGACCACCGTATTAAAGCTGTTGCCGGCATTAGTACTGTAAACATCGGAGCGATGTACCGCAATGGATGGGATGGCTCTGTAAAAGATGCGGCTGCCATGCCATTGTTAATGATGGGTGCTGATGCCAGGGCCAAAGAAGCGCAGGGTACTGAGGGCGGAAAACTTCCTTTTGCTCCTGAAAAGAAAGAAGACGCACCAAGCAGTGAAATGGAAGAAGCCTGGGAATACTACCGTACACCGCGTGCCATGTGTTCAACAGCTCCGAGCTATGTGCTTTCAAGAAGCTTAACGCAACTGGTGACTTATGATGCATTCAACCTTGCGGAAGCGTTTTTGGTACAACCCATGCAGATTGTAGTAGGCAGTGAATCGGGCAGCAGATGGATGAGTGAAGATATTTACAAACGTGCGGCAAGCGCCAGCAAAAACATCCACATTGTAAACGGCGCCAACCACATGCAGTTATACGATGTACCACAATATGTAGAAGAAGCTGCTTCGGTTATCATCCCTTTCTTTAAGAAAAACCTGTAATGCAACGTGAGTCAGGATAAGAATTTATATACTATAAACCTGTTGTCGGAGTTTCTCCTTTGCTTCGGAGAAGCATCATCTTTGTAGCTGAATCATTATTTATATGAAAGGCACTCCAGGGGAGTACTATCTGAAATTTCAATATGCGACTCCGGAGGAGTCGTGATTATTGCTTATCTCTGTTTTCTACAAAGATGCTGCTCCTGTGGAGCATCCTGTCAAAAAAATACTTGCAACTCCGCCAACAGGTTTGCTATAAATCTTGGAGAGTAATTACTATAAAGTAAGGAGGTGAGCCGTCACCTCGACGACAGGAGAGGTCTCTTAAATTTTTTGCAGGTTATATTCAAGAGATTTCTCCTGACGTTGAAATGACGCTCTTAACTATCTTACCCCGAACTCATGTTAATACAATTAATTTACACAACGAGAAAATGGCTTCTGAACAGGAAGCCATTTTTATAATTTAACTAAACGGTAGATGTGTCAGAGAATATAACCGGTCTTTTCAAATTCCCAGCCACCAAACAGGTAAAGGGCCTTTACATTCCGGCTTATGTACAGCTTGTTTTAATGCAAGGCATCAATAAATATGGGTTATTTGTATTTCAGCAAAAAACGACGATTGCACATTTTATGCAGAAGTTATAACCGGGGCTTTGTTGGGTTAAAGGTTTATCTTTTATTTTGAAGCAATAATTATTTATTTTCATTCCTGTTTGCATGCATTACCCTGCGCCTTATGAATAATGATCTCTTATATCAAATTGCATTAACCCTTGTGCCTAATGTTGGTTGCGTTCAGGCCAAAATACTTATTGATACTTATGGTGATGCTGCAAGCATTTTTAAAGCGAAGAAAAAAGAGTTAAGCGCTTTGGAAAATATAGGTTTAATCAGCGCTGCCAATATTAAATCGTTTGAAGATTTTTCCCTCGCTGAAGATGAAATAAAATTTATTGAGAAGTATAAAATCCGGCCGCTTTTTATAACAGATAAAAATTACCCGCAGCGTTTATTGAACTGCTATGATTCACCAACACTGTTGTATTACCGCGGTAATGCTAATTTAAATGCTTCCCGTATTATAAACATTATCGGCACAAGAAATAATACAGATTACGGCAGGCAGGCCACTGAAAAATTAGTGAATGATTTAACCGCCATGAATATTTTAATTGTGAGCGGCCTTGCGTTTGGCATTGACAGCATCGCGCATAAAGCTGCCTTGCAAAATAAGCTCGAAACCATTGCCGTACTTGCCCACGGATTGCAAACGATCTATCCGCGCCATCATAAGCCGCTGGCAAAGGAAATAATAGAACAGGGCGGTTTGCTTACAGAGTTCCGGCATAATGAAAAGCCAGATAAATATAATTTTCCAAAACGCAACAGGATCGTTGCAGGCATGGCAGATGCTACGATTGTAATGGAAACAGCATTAAAAGGCGGCAGCATGATCACGGCTGAACTGGCCAACAATTATAACCGGGATGTGTTTGCTTTGCCCGGCCGTATAACAGATATTAAAAGTGCAGGTTGCAATTACCTTATTCAAAGCAATAAAGCTGCTTTGTTTACAGATGCAAAAGATCTAATGGAAATCCTTGGCTGGCAGCCAAAGAAGATCAGTAAGAAATTACAGGCGGAATTATTTATTGAATTAAGTGAAGAGGAGAAAGTAATTGTTGACCTGCTGAAACAAAAGGACAGCATGCATATTGATGAACTGAATATTCGAAGCAACTTAAGCAGCAGTTCCATAGCGGCAGCTATATTAAATTTAGAACTGCAGAATGTAATAACAAGCCTGCCGGGAAAGATGTATAAGGTGCAGTAGGTAAATTGTCTGCGAAAATTGGTAGTGTTTATTTCTTTGTGTAAATAGCTTATTAGTAGCTGTATAGAGAGTTAACCCGCGGGCAGGTGAAGTGAAGTGAGGCGTAGCGGAGCCGAACGAAGCGAACCTGCCCGGTTTGCGGC
>NZ_JASGEX010000123.1:0-22334 GCF_047606085.1 Parafilimonas sp. | reverse complement strand
TATACTAAGTTGCTTTAATAATTCCGAAATTAAATTGTAGTAAAGATATCAGCTCATCCAATTGATATTCGAGATTAGAGAAGAACTGCTCAATTGCCGATTGAAACTCCTCAAAATACTGGTAGAATTTGTTTTTTATAATTTCTTTCTTTGTGTACTTCCAAAGCCTTTCGATCAAGTTTAAGTTTGGGCAATACGCAGGCAGGTACACCAATTCAATATTCAATTTTATGGCTGCGGCTTTTACTTCTGCTGCATGGTTGTAACGGGCATTATCCAACACCAAATATATTTTTCGGGTTTTCTTTGTTCCTTTCCGCAGTTTTCGTAAGAAATCCACTATCTTTTTTTTATCGCAATTATCTTCCGTTATAAGAGTAGTTGCTTTCATTGTTAAGATGTTTATCCCTCCAATAATATTAATTCTTCTACGACCTGTATTTGTCTTTACTTCTTTGGTACCCTTGTTACCTTTGAACTGCCATGCGTAATCTGTTTTGCTATTATGAACCTGATGCATCGGGTCAAAAAAAATGAGCGCATCTTTATTGCCTATACACCTTTTACGCAACCTCTTTAATTTGGCTACGAATTTTCGCTGAATATTTTCCGGAGCTATTTTTGAAGGACGCCCCTTGGTCTTTTTGTAAGAACAATGGAGTTTTTTTTACAATAACGGAAAAGCCAACTATGTTCTACCGCCAGTTGGTGTTTTTGTAATATGTATCCCTGCAATTCTTTTATGCTTGACACGATTTTCTTATCAACATAGGCGCTCACGTCATCTTTAATCTCATCCAAATGCGATATGCGCCTTCCTTCATAATCTAATACCGACAGCCCTTTTAACCCGCCTTCTATAAATATTTTTAGCCAGTCTGTAATCGTATCAATATGAACGCATAATAAATCAGCAATTGTTTTGTTCGTCAAGCCTTGTCGCTTGAAATGAATGCATTGATAGCGCTTCAATATCTTGGCCTGTTCCGTCTTTTGTAATAGGTCCTTTAATTCTCTTTGTTCCTTTACTGATAGGGAAATTTTGTAACTCATAGTTTTTCAACAAAGTTACAAAATCGGAATTATTTAGACAATATAGTATACAAAGAAAGGTTGATCTTGTTTCCCGTAAAGGACTGAGGGCTCAAACATTTGATTTTATTAAGCAGGAAATAGAATATGTCTAAGCGTTCGGATATTTTACTGGTACGGATATGATTGCTGCTGCAGAGAAGATAAATGATTACACCGATGGGTTTTCTTTTGAAGAATTTTGTGCCGACAGTAAAACATCTGATGCGGTTATAAGAAATTTTGAAATAATAGGGGAAGCCGCCAACAGGATAAGTGAACCACTGAAAGAAAAATACCCGCACATAGAATGGCATAAAATACACGGTTTTCGTAACCGTATTGTTCATGACTACATAGATATTGATTACGAAATAGTATGGCAGATTAAAGAAACCTATTTGAATGAATTGCTCATTCAATTGAGAAGAATTACTGCAGTTTAATCATTCTTGCTTCTTGCAATACTTTACTGGTTGCTCAATGCTATAATATACATATTTACTTATCGCAGCATTTGTTTCCATGTTTAGGTTCAGCCATTAACTACGGAATGCATTGCAACTTTTGCACTAATATTTTTTAAAGATAATGTTGTTACTTAAGTTATAATAGAAATGAATAATCAGGTTCAAATCGAAGATTTGATAACACTGCGACGTAGTCGTGGAGACTACGCCGAGCGTGGGTATCTTTAGCTATGAAGACCCGCGGCGACAAATATGATGAAGAAACTATTGCAGTAAAAACCGCAATGTCCTTGCCCTGCACAAAGCAAGGCTAAGAGACATTGCGGGAAAGGGAAAACTCAATGCCTGCCGGAAAGAGCGGTATAATTTTCAAAAAGTTGCCGGCCTGCTGGCTGATTATGGTTTTGCCTGTTTAAAACTGGATGATGACTGGCAGGGGGCAGATTTCCTAACCCAGCATTTTGACGGGAAAACATTTAAGAAAGTGCAATTAAAAGGAAGGTTGCATTTTGATAAAAAATACCGCGATAAAGAAATTTATATTGCCTTTCCTTACAGGCAGGATTGGTACCTGGTTGAACATGATCCGATGCTGAATGTTTTTCCTGATACCTTTAAAGATTCTATGGCTAAGAGTGAATCCTGGCAAAAAAGGGGCGTATATAACTGGAATGTATTAAGCCCGAAAATACTCGAGCTGATAAAAGATTGTAAGCTTGTTCTCGTAAAGCACAATTGCGGGTAGTTGTGATTATTTGTTGCCCGCATGTAATTGTTTGTTGGCATCCTGCCAACAGCAAATAAGTTTATTGCAAATGTGATACTGTAAATTTGCATGTTGATGGCCGATGTACACAGTAAAGCAGTAAGAAGCTATAATATGAGCCGCATTAAAGGGAAGGATACCAAACCTGAAATGCTGGTGCGCCGCTTTTTACATGCCAATGGTTTTCGTTACAAGCTGCACGATAAAACCCTGCCCGGTAAACCCGATATTGTTTTACCAAAATATAAAACTGTAATTTTTGTACATGGCTGTTTCTGGCACGGACACGAAGGCTGCAAATATTATGTTGTGCCTAAAACCAGAACAGAATGGTGGCTGAATAAAATAAACGGCAATATTGCCAATGATGCCAAAGCAACGGCTGCTCTAAAAGAGCAGGGATGGAAAATTATTAGTCTTTGGGAATGTGAATTGAAACCCGCTTTTGTTCAAAAAACCCTTGAACTGCTACTTCAAAAATTTTAGCAATCTTCTTCGCACATTTTACGCAACGTGACTTATAAGCAAATGTACTATCAATTTAATAATCTTATGTTCGCTGAATGAATAATTCACCGATAACTGTGCCTCACTACAACCTTTCTGTATTTCTTATTTCAGATCAACCTGTAACATGCCCTTATTGTGGCGCAAGAGCCAACTGGCTTGCCGATTTTCATCATACCAATGCTCAGACTCAGATGTCTATACTTGAATGCAGAGATCATGAGTATTCTTATTTATTCATTGTCAGGGATGAAGTATTTATTGAATAAAAATATTTCTTCTGTGATAATCCAGAAATTGTTGATGAGGCAAAAACCTGTTCGGTTTGATAATTTCTTTCTGATGATAGGGAATAAAATAATTAGTAATTACTTCTTCTTTCTTTTTGTGTAACAACTTATTTGAAACAAGAATTTTGAAATCATCTGTTATTGTAATTAATCCTTTATCAAATGCTTTATCGTGCAGAGCATTTAAACATAAACCATTTTCAGGATTACATGCTTCCTTTAGGTTTTTTGACCATGGTATGATATGGCTTGCAACCAGTAGTTCCGGAATTTTTAAACCCGTAATACAGCATTGTTGATTATAGGATAACAGGACAGATTTTCTGAAAAAACTTTGGTTTACCCTAACCTTAACTATTGTTTCTCTTTCTTTTCCTTCTATAAGTAAATCTGCTGTTTCAATTTCTGCAACCTGCTCCACACTTTGCTTTTTATATTTTGCAAGTATCAGTTCACTTTCATAAGCAAGTTCATTCCAGTTATTATGAAATTCTTCCCATATTGGTTTTTCTGCATTGCTGCCGTGACTCATTCCTTTTACACGACGCTTTTGTAATTCAGGATCAAGTCTTGCAAAATTTACAAGTTTGAAAGCAATGGCAGATGGCGTACGACCAATAAGATTAGCAAGCTCTATTACTTCAGGTTTTGTGTATTTAATTTTTGTGAAAGATATTTTTGTGCAATACCAATGGAATGCAAGAATGAGTTCTTCTCTGGACCAGTTATTTTTTGGCATAATTACCCTCCCTTTAAATATTCATAAACCCCTGGAATTCCAACTCGGCTATCATGAGAATTTTTCTTTTGTAATAATTCAGCTTTATATGGATTAACTAAAGAACAGATATACTCGACGCTGCAATCAACATTTTGAAAAATAAATGTATCAGTGTATTTAATTTTTGCTTTTGCTTTAGGATAAAGTGTACCGCTATTATTTTTAGCTTGCAAATGATGTTTAGCTTTAAATATTGCAACTAAGTCAATTAATTCTTCACCTTTAATAGGAATAGCTGGTAAATAAAAGTGGCTTTCACTTTTATTTGTTTCAATTGAATTTGCTATAAAACCTTTATCTCCAATACTTAACTTTGAATGATCAATTAACTCAATAAATTCAATATATTTTGTTTTAGGGTTTGCTAAATCACAATCGGGTGTCGTTATAAACCCGTAACATGATTGTTTTCCTACAGTTGTTTTTATAATATCAGCGCAGGAAAGAAATGTTGGGTGAGATTGGTGATACAAAATTTTACTTACGATCATTTTTCTTTGCTCAGGAGTTGTAGCAGGATTTTGTTCTCCTAATTCTGAGATTAAATTCGCAATTTCATTTCTAAAGCCTGAATCGGAAATAATTCCTTGCAGTAAGAGATTTACAATAAAGTCATTTGTCCAATCAATGTTGCCATTATCTGATACAATTCTTTTGTAAGCAGACGCAATATTACCATCCGGTATGTTATTCAAATTCCAAAAAGTTGCATGAATTTTAGAGTAAATTTCTTTTAAGTAAATATTAGAGAGTTTGGCAGTTGTATTCGCCGTTAACCAATTTTCAACTTTGATTTTAATATCCGTAAAATTCCCTTTATCAACTTCGCAAATTAAATTATGAGGAAAAGTAATTGCCCCTGATTCCTTTACCTGTTTAAAATTTTCAGAGTGAGCAGAATAAATTAAAACTGGAGCAAAGTATGTTCCTTCAAGTTCTTTCAGAACAAGTTGACTTAATGATGAATCATCTTCTTCAAGAAACCAATCTAAAACAATACAATCGAACAAAGCTTTGCTTTTTATATATTTTAACCCCTCATCTTTGTTATCGCACAAAAAAAGTTCAATTCCAGTTCCTTCAAAACCAGATATAATAGATTCTTCCTCTTTGAAGCAATCATCGTCTATAATTAAAATTCGTTTCATTATTCTTTAATGTCATTAAAAACTATTTTGAATGTTGCGCCTGAAAGAAGTCCTTTATAATCCTCTTCATTGATAAGATATATTCCAAAATTTTTTTCATCTAAAATTTCCTTTACAATATAAAGCCCGAGACCTCTTCCATCTTCTCCCTTCATTGAAAAAAAAGGATCAAATATTTTATCCCTGTACCGGGTTGCAATTCCTGGTCCGCTGTCGGAAACATAAACGGTTTTTTCTTTCGCATCAATCAGGATTTTGATTTGCTTTCTGTCTGTTTCTGATTTTCTTGAACACCAGAAAATTGCATTGTCAATAAGGTTATTAAAAACCTGCATGCATGACCCTTCACGCATTACTAAATTAAAAGAGGTGCCTTCTACATTTATTTCAATACCTGCCTTTTCAATAAAAGGTTCCTGTAATGAAATAGTGTTATTAATGACTTCAAGAATATCTAATTGCTTTTCCTTTGCAACTTTTTTAATGTAAAACATTGGGCCTAATAACCTAATGTCATTTCGGAGTGCTTCTAATGCGCCGTTAATAGAATCAACCTCTTTTCTTGTTTTTCCATCAGTAAGGTCAATCCTCTTTTTAAGTCTTTCCAGTGCAGATAAAGCACCACTAACAAGGCGGGCAAATTCATGTGTAAACCTTTCAGCAGCTAAGCCTGTTCCTGCAAGATTGAAAAGGATTTGCCTGTCTTTTTCAAGAACATCAATAGTATCTGTTACGTGTTGTTTTAATTCAGTTATTTGTTGGCCAACTCTATTTAATAATGGGGTTGTTTCATGGGCATTTTGAATATCAGATTCTTCTACTTTCTTTTTTATTTCATCCAAATCTGACTGTACGACTTTTACCCTATCCTCAATATTTTCATTTGCTGTTTTTTCTTTTTTAGGATATACTTTTTTCCTATCTTCTTCTCTCTCTGCTTCAAATAACGTTATTGCACCCAGAATTAAGTTTCTGAATTTATCATAGTACTCATTTTCAATAAGCCCTTCACGATTTGTTTTATCTTGCAAATGATTATTTACTTCCTGATTTATTTCAATCATTCCAATAATCTGATCGTTACTAATTTTATACGATTGCTGTATTCTGCGGTTATCTAATTTTAACCAATCATTTCCAGGTTCGCCATAAGGCATTATTCTTATACCGTCACGATAAACATTTACCCCGCTCCATTCTTTTAAAATATTCTTATCAATGTTTGCTGACCGTAATTTATCAGCACTCTTATCATATACATAGAGGTTTATCAGGAATTCTCCTATATTAATTTTATTATTTAATTTATAATCTGTTTCAGAAATATTTGCAGTATGTGAACTTTCTCTCGTTTTAAATCCAGGCATTTTAAACTGATAATCATAATCCACATCACCCTTGTCATTTATGATAGCATAGAAGGAATAGGGAGCTTTTTCCAAAATATCTGTTGTCTCAAGATTTTTATATTTTTCAAATTCAGCCGGACAATTTTCAAAGTTTAATTTAACATTAAAATCATTTGCTCCCTTAAAAGGACTTTTCATTCTTTTCAAGGTGTTTGCAATTTTGCTTACGTCATCTTCTGTCCAGTCTGATTTAAGTTTGGTAATTTCAAGTATTGTACCTGTTTCTTTATATTTAAATTTATCTGAAATCTGCATTTCATAATCAATAGTTACTTTATGCAGGTCTTCGCCTCGTTGCTCAAATTTTGACCAATCAATATCAACAAAAAGTATTTGCTCGGTTTCGATTGTTTTTGAAAACATTTTTAAGTGATTGCCAATTTGCTGTGCAGCAAAGCGACCAACACCTTTTTCACCAAGCGGTAGCCTTCCAAGTTTTGATCGTTCTTTTTTTTCTTTTTGTTCTTCTTTGTGCCCTGTTGCAGGATTCATCCATTTTTGAGTGAATGTTGGTAAACTCATTCCAGTTCCATTGTCTCTGATTACAATTTTTGCTTCTTGGGTATTGAGAGAAAACATTAGAATATCTACTTGTGTAGCATCGGCATCGTAAGAATTTTTCACCAATTCAATAATTCCTACAGTAGCATCTTTTATCAGTTGCTCACCAAGAATTTTTATAAGCCTTGCTTTGGGTGTAAAGTTTATTTGTTGCATTAGTCTGTATGCTCTCTGTTTGTTTTACATATCCTCATGTTTGTCATAATAGGATGCTGGTATTGCGGTGAAATAATAATACTTCTGCCTTGTCCTAACGTAGGCACATCATCCCAGATGGCTTCATTTACATTGCCGCCTGAAATTTTCAGGGCGTTAAGATTTCTGTTTCCCGTTGTTTGATGAATAATTTTTGTATTGCATAATTCAAAAATTTCTTCCGGTAAATGTGAGGGTTGTTGCGAAATGAAGCATAACCCTAACCAACGTTTTCTTCCTCTTCTTGTAACTTCACGCAGGCGGTCAAGCAGAGCTTCCATTTTTGAAGCATTTTCTTTACTTACAAAAGTGTGTGCCTCTTCAATGAAAATTATTGTTGGTGGCAAATCAGGGTTGGCAATTTTACTGTCAAATATTTTACGGAGCAAATAAGCAATTACAATATTGTTTACCTGGACGGTGTATGAATTGCTCAAATCCAAAACAGAGACTTTCCCTGCTTTTAAAAAATCCCCTACATCAAGCAAATCGTCAGTCGAATTAAATATCCCAAAACGTTCTAATCGTTTAAGTAATCTTTTTACAACAAGCCATGATGCTTTTGACGAACCTGTTTGTTTGTTTATTTCATCGTTGAGTTTTTCAAGAAGTGACCGAATAGTAAGGTCTGGATATTCAGGTTCTTCGTGAAAATTATTTTCATTAATAGCTTTCCATTGGTTCTTGGGGTTTTTTATTTTGGTTGAATTTACTGCAATGTCTGCAACTTGCTTATCCCACAAATCAATAAATCTGTCTTCCTGCGTCTCATTCATTCCCATAATTGCAGAAAGTTCGTAAGGCGATAAACTTCCGAACGGAATACTAAATTCTAAACAGTCGCTACGCTTACTGTCTGTTCCGGCAGGATTGTAAACCTGAAATGATTTTAACCCTTCCGGTGTTATCTGATATTGTTCTGCTTTCTTTTTTAGTCCAAGATTGTGTTCTGTTTCAGAGTTAGGCTTATCCATTGAAATATATTCTCCCTCAACATCTAAAACCACAACTGCCCAACCCGCTGCCGCCGCTTCTTCAATCAAAACCTGTGCTGAGTTTGTTTTTCCTGAACCTACTGTTCCGAAGATGCCTAAATTTCTTGGCAGCACCACTTTTGAATTTGCATCAAGGTAAACTCGGATTCCCTCGTAACCACTCAACTGGCCCAAATACATATTGCCTTTAAGTTTCAGCAATTCCTGAATTTTATCAGGTGGCAAATTGAATACCGGTGATTTCGGATGTGGTCTTGTCTGAACCCCAGAAAGATGCGATGAGTTGTAATGAAACAAACCAATTAATTCACAATAGCCAATACCGTGATAGTCAGGAATAAATGCAATATCTCCTGCCTGAACAATAGATGCTTTTGCAAATGCAGAATCCCTGCTTACTGCATCAGGCGTAAAAAATGGTCCTCTTGTAAGTCGTGCCAAATAGTAATTGCCTTCTACGTCGTGAGGAATGATTACATATTTTCCCCTTGACAACTCTCTGAGTTTATTATAAGGCACCCTGATTTCAACTTCGTTGTTTGAACCAACGCCCGAATCAAAGTTTACAAATCCTAATGCAAGTTTTTTATCAAGTTCCATACTTTACTTTTGTCTTAAAGTTTCTTCCGACATTTCGGATAAAAATTCTCCTTCTCTCGCCAGTTGATATTCAATGATTTTATTGAAGTCGCTTGCTTTGAAATAAGTCGAACAAAGATTATCTGCATAATCCACGAGCAAAGGGAATCCCTTTTCTTTCTGAAACATGGCATCACGGGCAATTAGTCTTGCTGCCAAATCAAAAATTTCTTCGTGTGCATGAAAAACATAAGGCCGTTGTGAAATTTTTATTACACCAACTTTTATTTTCATTGCTCTCTGATTAATAAAGTTGTTCACTTTCAGAAAATCATCTTCACGCCAGCGGTCTTTATCTTTCAGTAAGGTTCTGTCCTCAACTATTTCAAGTCCTACGGACTTTTTTAACTGAATATATTCTCCTGAATTAAGCGAAAGCCCGATTCTTATATAAGCATCATTTTGTGAACGGGAAACAATACTGAAACATTTCCTGTTTGCAATTATTTTTTCAAGGATTTCAACTGTTACATCCAAAATTTTCATTTCAGCTTTTCCCGGATTCGCAAGCATCTCAAAGGGAATTAACGGGCCATGATAGACTTTATATTTGTCTTTGAACTTATCGTCAAGTCCAAGTTCCCGTTCACGCACCTGCAAAGCAGCACGCAATACAGGTGCAGACACAACTTTATTTACTGTTTCATGTGAATAGAGATAATCAGTAACATCGTTTATATCCTGTTTGTATTTTGCTTCTGAAATAAAATAGGAGTGCTGGATTTTTTCATTGAGATAATTCACTGCAACAACTCCAAGTTGGGCCATTGTTCCTGTAATTGTTTTATGTGTTGCTATTGTTCCATCAATTCCAACAACGTTACCGGATGCAAGAAGATTTTTTTCCGCTGTTAAGTCATTGGGTATTTTCTTTATCTTAAAATTTTTTTCAAGAAAATCGCGGATTGCTTTCTTATGCTTCCTTCCTTCAGCAATGTCTTTTGAAAGTTCAGCAGAATACTGATTGATACCTTCAGCTATGTAATCTTCATAACTGATCCACGATTTCTGATTAAGTATGTCACGAAAAGTTGTACTCATGTTAACCAAGCTGATTTCTAAGCGCTATGGCAATTTTATACGCCATTAATGGCGGCACAGCATTTCCTATTTGTGTAAACGCGGCAGTTCTTGGTTGTTTTTCTTTTATTCCTTCAAAATAAAAATCATCCGGAAACGATTGAATTCTTGCAGCTTCCCGTACTGATATTGATCTTAATTGTTTAATATCAGGATGAATAAAGTGATGACCATCTTTAGCAATATGTGCAATCATAGTATGTGGCAATATATCAATCACTTTAAATCTGTCCAGAAAATCTTCAACGTTTTGCTGGGTTCTCTGATTTTCCGGTATCTCATCATTTTTTAAACGCCTGCCTTCAGTTTGCAGTTTCTTTATTGCAAGTTTATAAATATTAAGATCGTTATTATTATGCGGCCTTGTTATATGCTGTGTCACAAAATCTACGCCGTTACGAATTTCAGTATTTCTCAAATAATTATTTGGCGTTTTTATTGTATAATAACTTATTCTGTTATGATGAGCGGGTTTCACTGCTTCAAGATCAGAAAAAATATCATCTCTCGTCCAGTTATGTTCGATCTTTTCAAACTCAGGATAGCTGAAGTCAATGTCTTCACGCCAGCCAATAATTATAAGTCTTCTTCTGTTTTGAATAACTCCAAAATCATAACTGTTTAGCTCTCTGTCATCCATTTTATATCCTAACTTCCTGAAATATGTTTGCAAAGCACTGTAATGTTTACCATTATCGGCAGTTTTTAATCCCGGCACATTTTCAAAAACAAAAAATTTAGGCCTGTACCTTTCGAGAAATTTTCCGTAATGTTTATATAAGGTTTTACGTTGGTCTCTTTTTTTGTGTTTCAAGGCAGCTCTGCCTATATAGGAATAGGCCTGACAGGGTGGCCCTCCTATAATCAGATCTATGTCTTCTTCTCCTTTAAATTTGTCAATTTTATTAAAGATAGCGCTATTGTTTTTACCTATAAAAGCATTGATGACTGTTGAAAGAAGGCTATTTGGAATTTTACTATATAACTCTTTCCGGTTTATTTCCCCCCGCAGGTATTTATAATATTCTTCGGGCTGATTTGTATTTTTCAGGTAATAGTATGCTATCCTGGTCTTTAAGGTAAAGCAGGCCGACTGATTTGATTCAACATGAGCAATCGGTGTAAATCCGGCCTTTTTGAAGCCCTCAGATAACCCACCGGCCCCTGCAAAAAGGTCAATAAAATTCATATGCGCTAAAGTATAAAAGATTTTTAGCACATAAACAAATAACCTAATATTTTTACAGATCAATCCTTAACTCAATAAGTTGAATTTTTCTAAAAAATATAATTGCTTACCGCAATGAGAAAAGGATCACAGCAAAAACTAATTCTTGCAATTATAAAAGGTTTGCGCAGGCGAAGACTAAGTGAAGAAAAATCATTCATGATTAATTCAAACTCATTACCAAGCCATCAATGTTATCTTGAATTTTCAGATGGTTCAATAGCTATTGCAGAAGCAAATCCTTCAAAAACTGATTTTAGAATTATTAAACAGCTTAATGATTTTGAAATAAGAAAACTGAGAAAAATGTTTAATCTGTATAAATAATTTACACCTTATTAATGTTACTTATAAGTATAATCACTTCGTCTTTACCAGCAACTCTCTAACGTCCACATCAAGAGTCTCAGCAATTGCAAATAGAGTCTCCATCGAAGGTTGAATGTCATTTGTACAGTATTTCGAGATAGTTGTTTTATTCATTCCCAACTGATCTGCCAGCCAAATATTGGTTTTATTTTTCTCGGCCAAGACTGATTTTATGCGATTATAAATTTTCTTCTTAACGGGCATGTAATGTTTTTTAACACCAATAAAGTGTCAATATAAACAACTTAAAAATTTATAAAACTTATCAAAAAACCGTACGAATACTTTATAATGCATTTATAATACATTATATTTGCTTTCAAATGCACTAAAATGAATTGTTCTACCCAACTCTCCCAACTCCGCCACCTCATCCAACAACACGAGGCACCCGAGGCTGTATTTATACTGGCAACTACTGCCATTCAATACAACAACCTGTTCTTTACCGTACCGCAGTCAACAGCACCAACCAACGCTTACTTGTTACTGGTAATAGCAGATGCCAGCGCAGAGCAATGCGTACAAATGCAAAGCACACTGGAGAATATATTGCAATCCATAGCCACCGTAACGGTTTGGTGTATACCGCTCAGTCGCTATAATGAGCAGTTGCAGCAGGGCGGCTATTTTGCCTGCACCGTATTTAAACAGGCAGAACGCCTGTTCGCAGAACCCGATGCAGGTTTTATACCACCGGTTACCATGCCGCTGCACAACAGCTATGACAGCCACTGGCACCAGCGGGCATTAGAGTTTTATGCAGGTGCAGAACTGTTCGTCCTCTGCAAACAATATGCTATGGCGGCCTTTCTTTTGCACCAGTGCGCGGAGCAATGTTTTACTTCCATTGTATATAACCAATGCGGTTACCGGCCCGTTACAAACAACCTGCTGTTGCTGTACCGCTATGCCTGCTGGTTTCAGCCTTTACTGCACACACTGTTTCCGTCACCGCCATCAAAAGAAGACAGCCTGCTGCACACCTTACAAAAGGCTTATGCATGCAGCCGCTACACGAATGAATATTCCGTTAAAGGCCAACAACTCGGGATAATAAGGGAAAAGATGAGAGTTTTGCTGGATATGAGTTGCGAGCCATGAGCTGTGAGCAGTGAGCTGCAAGCTTCAGGCCGCAAGCTGCAAGGACGAACCTTTAACCTTACACCTTCTGCCATGAAACATGAATCATAAAAACAAGCCCACTATGATAACGGAATACAGGCATGCCCGATAAACCCCGGGGGTTTCAAAAACCCCCGGGGTTTGATAGATGCCATAAACCATAAAAACAGTTCACATGATAACAGAACATAAACATATAACCGGCGCTTATACAGCCCTCCGCCATTTCTTTGAAATATTTGATTTGCCATCTGCCAGGGATTACATTCAAACATCATTACTGGCAGCCAACAGCAGCAGGCTCTGGAAAGGAGCATGCCCTGCCGACCTTGTTTATTTTTATGAAGCGTATAAAAAGCTGTTGAATGCTGCTGTGATCATTGCCGGCAGCAGTTGCACAAGGCAAGCAGCCATTATTGTTCCGGCAGGCGGCAGACCTGTTCAGAGAACATACTATGCATTAGCTCCCTTAAGTATAACCTGACAGGTTTAATTGTTTAGAATTTCCGCTCCCGAAGACCAAAACCTGTCAGATTTAACCCGCATGCATTAGCTCCCGGCAGAAAGCTTCTGTTTCAGCGGGGTATGTTGAATATGGAGTATCGGCGCCCTTTAAACCCCGAGGGTTTTTGAAACCCTCGGGGTTTTTACTGTCCGGCATCGTCTCCTGGTAAGGGACGCTGCATTGAGCCCTTCACCCCACATTCTTTTTACTGTCAAGCAACCAGGGCAATATAGCAAGAATGAATTATCCATTGTATAAAATTGGGAGCAGGCATTATTGGTTCGGGCGCAATTGAGTCGGCACATAGAACGGTGGTACAAAAAAGGATGAACCAGTCCGGGCAAAGATGGAGCCGGAGAGGCGCGCAGAATATGTTGCACCTGCGGGTTACAAAAAAGAATAATCCGTGGTCAAAAATTGTTGAGCTCACCAAAAAGAACTTTTCCAAAGCAGCCGCCTGAAAGCGAAAATTTGAAATGCGCCCACAGCTTGCAGCTTGCAGCTATTTAATTAACTTGCGCCTCCACAAAAAACAGTATGACAGATATATTCTACGATTTTGGGATGATAGGCCTTGGTGTAATGGGCAGCAATTTTTTGCTGAATATGGCAGATAAGGGATATAAAGCAATTGGCTTTGACCTTGATGCAGCCAAAGCCAGAAAGCTGGAAGAAGAAGCTACGCCCGGCACCATAGTAAAAGGCGTAAATACGCTGGAAGAAATGGTAAAGCAATTAGATAAGCCCCGCCGCATTATGATGCTGGTGCCTGCCGGCAAACCGGTTGATACCGTAATCCAAAAACTTTTACCGCTTATTGATAAAGATGACATTATCATTGATGGCGGTAACTCGCACTATACAGACACCTTGAAAAGGCTGGAAGCGCTTAAAGGCAAAGGCATTCATTTTATGGGCATGGGTGTAAGCGGCGGCGAAGAAGGCGCCCGCAAGGGCCCGAGTATTATGCCCGGCGGCGATTGGGCAGCCTGGAAACGTGTGCAGCCCGTACTGGAGGCCATTTCCGCTAAGGTAAACGATGAACCTTGCGTAGCGTATATGGGCAAAGATGCGGCGGGCCACTATGTAAAAATGGTGCATAACGGTATTGAATACGCTGTTATGCAACTGATAAGCGAAGCGTATGATGTAATGAAACGCTGGCTTGGTTTAAGCAACAGCGAACTGGCAGGCGTATTTAAGCAATGGAATGAAGAAGATCTGGAATCTTTCCTGATTGAAATTACCAGCAAAATATTTTTACGAAAAGATGACGAAACAGGCAAATATCTTATAGAGGTTATTTCTGACAAAGCCGGTTCTAAAGGCACCGGCAAATGGACATCCCAGGATTCGATGGAACTGCCTGTTCCCGTTCCCACTATTGATATAGCTGTTGTATTGCGCATCGTTTCCGATTTCAAGGAAGAAAGGCTGGCTGCCGCTGAACTGTATCAGCCCAAAACAAAGCCTTTCAAAGGCAATAAAGATGCAGAGATAAAAAAAATAAAAGAAGCTTTATACTTTGCCACTATTGTAGCTTATGCGCAGGGCCTTTCCATGCTGCACAAAGCTTCTTCCGAATTAAATATGGATATTCCTTTGGCAGATGTGATAAAGATATGGCGCGGCGGCTGTATCATCCGCTCATCGCTGCTGGAAGTGTTTTATAAAGCATATAAAAAAGACGAAACGCTCCCTAATATTTTATTGAACAAATCCATAGCAAGGCTTATAAAGAAAACAGAAAAAAATGCAAGGGCAGTAGCCAGGCTGGCTATGCAAAACAAAATACCGGCCATGGCCTTAACCAGCGCCATCGGTTATTTTGATGCCTATTGCACGGCCTCTATGCCCACTAATTTAATACAGGCGCAGCGGGATTTCTTTGGTGCACACACCTACCAGCGCATTGACAGGGAAGGCATTTTTCATACAGAATGGGAAGAAACCCTCAATCCCTAAAGGGGGAGTTTTGAATATGCATGAATTTTAAAAGTTCAAAAAAAATTAAAAAGGAAAAACAACAATACATGGCTTCAAATAACAACAAACCAAAAGCTTCGGTAATATTTATTTTTGGGGGAAGCGGCGATTTAAACCAGCGCAAGCTTACACCTGCTCTATACAACCTTTTTATTGATGGCTGGATGCCGGAAAAATTTGCCATAGTGGGCCTGGGAAGAACCCAGTATTCTGATGATAAATTCCGGGAACATTTATCGGAAGGCATTCAGCAGTTTAGCCGCCGCAAGGAAAAGAATGGTATATGGAAAGAATTTTCGCAGCATATTGGCTATATGCCCATGGATGCTGAAGATGAAGCCGCTTATAAAGGATTGGCCGACCGTGTGAAAGAATATGAAAAAGAATGGGGCATAAACCCTAACGTGATTTTTTACCTCGCAGTGGCGCCGCAACTGGTGCCTGACATAGCCAAAAAATTAGCCACTATAAAACTATGCAGCGATACACAAACCACGCGTATTGTGGTGGAAAAACCATTTGGCCACGATTTAAAAAGCGCAAAGGAATTAAACAAGCTCCTCACGTCTTTATTTGATGAAGACCAGATTTACCGCATAGATCATTACCTGGGCAAAGAAACCGTTCAAAACATACTGGCACTACGTTTTGCCAATGCCATGTTTGAGCCGATATGGAACCGCAATTTTATTGACCATGTTCAGATAACCGTTGCAGAAACCGTGGGTGTGGAAGAGCGCGGCGGCTATTATGAACAAAGCGGCGCTTTGAGGGATATGGTGCAAAACCACATCCTGCAGCTCTTATGCATGGTGGCCATGGAACCGCCTGTTAATTTTGAAGCCAATGAAATACGCAATAAAAAGGTTGCCGTATTAAATGCCATTCGCAAATATGACCGTGCCGATGTGCAGAACTATGCGGTGCGCGGGCAATATGGCGATGGCTGGATGAAGGGCAAAAAAGTAAAGGGATACAGGCAGGAAGATAAAGTAAACCCGCAATCAAATGTAGAAACCTACGCTGCCGTTAAATTTTATATTGATAACTGGCGCTGGCACCGCATTCCGTTTTATGTGCGCACAGGAAAATACCTGCACCAGAAAACATCTGTGATTACCATACAGTTCAGGCCGGCGCCGCACTATGCTTTCCCTGCGGAAGCGGCGGAAACATGGCGGCCCAACCGTTTAACCATAAGCATTCAGCCTGAAATGGATATACGCCTTCGTTTCCAGGCAAAGCGCCCTGGGCAAACCATGTCGTTAAGCCCGGTTGATATGATATTCAGCTATGCGGAAGCCTATCCCGAGGATCATGAGCCGGAAGCTTATGAAACCTTATTGCTCGATGTAATGGAAGGCAACCCAGCACAGTTTATGCGTGCAGACCAGGTGGAAGCAGCATGGGAAGTGGTAATGCCGGTTATAGAAGCATGGGAGCAACGCCCGCCGATTGATTTTCCCAATTATGCGCCGGATAGCTGGGGCCCTGAAGATGCCGAAGCCTTAATTGCAAGGGATGGGCACAACTGGATTAACCTGCCTTCAAAGAGCGAATAGATTTGCATTAACAAAGCCCGGCGCTTGCTTTAGCGTTGTGGTTAACAGAACAGGGGGTGATCAGTTGTGAGCGTACCCCTGCCATTACGATTATCCATTACTGACAATCCACACATAATTTAACGCTAATATTATAATTATCCTGCTGGTTTTTTAATTTGCGCTTTGCAATAAAAGCATTGTTATATGAATGAAAATATAGCCGGCATAAGAAAAGATTATAGTTTGCTTTCTTTAGATGAAGCCAATATTGCTGCCAATGCCATTGAACAATTCACCCGGTGGTGGAACGATGCCCTGCAGAGCGAAACAGAAGAGGTAAATGCAATGACTTTGTCAACAGCAACCAAAGACGGCAAACCATCGGCAAGAATAGTGCTGTTGAAAGATTATGATGAAAAGGGCTTTGTTTTCTTCACCAATTACAAAAGCCATAAAGGCCGCGAACTTGCAGAAAACCCTTATGCAGCACTAACATTTTTCTGGAAAAAGATGGAACGGCAGGTAAGAATTGAAGGTATGACAGATAAAGTAAGCGATGCAGAAAGCAATGCTTATTTTATCTCAAGGCCTGAAGGAAGCCGCATAGGCGCCTGGGCTTCTCCGCAAAGCGCTATTATTGAAAACCGCGCTATACTTGAAAGCAATATGGCACATTATACAAACGAATTTAAAAACAGCATTCCCCGGCCGCCACACTGGGGTGGTTACCGGGTAATGCCTCTTAAAATTGAATTCTGGCAGGGACGCAGTAACCGCTTGCACGACCGCATCTTATATACCAAAACCAATGAAGGGAGTTGGAAGGCTGAACGATTAGCACCATAAACCAATTGTGCTATTCAGGTTTTTCTTCTTTTTTAACCGGCTTTGCAGGTTTTGCCGGCCTGCTTTTGCCAAAAGAACCTTTGAATATCTTTCCCTTTTTTGTTTTCTTATCTCCTCTGCCCATAATTTATATTTAATGAATACGAAGAATTATAAAGATAGTGTTGTATTGACTAATAAATTTCCTGTTCCAGGTAAATTGTGAGTAGTCAGTTTGTAAATACTGCTATCAGGGATTTATCATTCAATGTAGTTTAATCAAGAAAAACATTCAATATTCTCCGCCGGACGGGCAGGAATGTTCAATTGTAAACATTGGTAAAATGAATATTGAGCATTCCTGCCCGACTGATTCGGTCAGGCGGGGATGATTGAGCATTTTAAAAATATTAAACCTTAACTAAACCATATTGATTCACCACTCACTATTATAACTTAGCTGATAATTCTTTACCGGCTTTAAAACGTGCAACTTTTTTAGCCTTTATCTTAATGGCTGCACCTGTTTGAGGATTACGGCCTGTGCGTGCATTGCGTTTTGTAACAGAGAAAGTGCCGAAGCCAACCAATGTAACTTTATTTCCTGATTTAAGCGCTTTGGTAACAGCGCCGGTAAAAGCATCAAGTGCCGCGTTAGCCTGAGATTTGCTAAAGCCTGCATCGTCAGCAATTTTAGCAACTAATTCAGCTTTGTTCATAGTGTTTTGTTTTGAATTTTTAATGGGCGACAAATGTATTTGTTTTTACACTCGTAAAAATATTTTTTGCATTTGCATTGTAATTATTCTGATAATTTATTCTATCACTTCAAGCAATGTTCTGAAAGCAATAAAATTATCGCCCCATTTATTATTATAATCTTTTCTTATAGCACCGGCATATAACTCCATATAGCGGTTATATAGCGCCTTGCTTTCTGCAAAATACTGCACTATATAGGTAGGGCCGTCTTCTTCATCCTGCTCATGCAGCTTTAACAGTTGGCTACGCACAAAACAATGGGTGCTTAGCATGTCAGGTATATGCTCTGCCTGCATCCATTCAAGCCAGGCATCGTGAATGTTCCAGTTAAGCTTTGTTGTAACATTATAGATGAACATAATGGAATTTTATTTATGCATTGGTTGTAAACCTTAAACTTTAAATGAAGAAGCAGCAACCGTAAAACAACCCGTGAGCAAGCGAGCCTGTGAACGTTTAAACCGGTTTTTACAGATCAATCTCAAGATAAACCGGGCAGTGATCGCTGTGTTTCACATCAGGATAAATTTCCGCATCTTTTATATTGTTCTTTAATGGCCCGGTCACATTAATATAATCAATCCGCCATCCTTTATTCTCCGCCCTTACCGAAGGAAAACGCTGGCTCCACCAGCTATACCGGTGTGGCTGCGGCCTTACTGTTCTGAATGCATCCACCCAGCCATTGGCAAACAGCTTATCCATCCATGCACGCTCTTCCGGCAAAAAACCGGAGGTTTTTACATTGCCTTTGGGATTATGAATATCAATTTCTTTATGGGCAATATTGTAATCGCCACACAGAATAAGTTTGGGGTGCGTTTGTTTTAATTTTTCGAGGTAATTAAAAAATTCTTCCAGCCATTCATATTTAAATGTTTGCCGCAGGTCTCCTGTTGTGCCCGAAGGAAAATAAGCATTGATCAAACGCACATCGCCAAAATCAAGCTGCAGCACACGGCCTTCATCATCGCTTAGTTTATGGCCCGTGCCATATATAACATCGGATGGCTTAATTTTGGAAAAAACAGCAACGCCGCTATAGCCTTTTTTTTGCGCCGAATACCAGTAATCATAATAACCCAGAGCGGTTATCTGTTCATGGGCCACATTGTCTTTATGCGCTTTTGTTTCCTGTATGCAGATAACATCGGCGGGATCAGTTTTAAGCCAGTCGCACAGGCCTTTGTTTAAAGCGGCACGAATGCCATTTACGTTGTAACTTATGATGCGCATAGCAAAAGTTTGGCGCAAGATAAGGTTATAACAGAGGCTTTTAATGACAGTTTATTGACGAATATCAACTTTGTGTTAACAATGCAGCAAACTACTTTTGCAAACTAAATTTTTTGTATGCATTTAAAACCGGTAACTGTTGTGGATGATATTACGCCTGAAGATTTCAAGCGTAATTATTTCGGCACAAAGATGCCTGTTGTAATAAGAAATTTATCAAAAAACTGGCCGGCTTACAGCAAGTGGAACTGGGATTATTTTAAAGAAATAGTAGGCGATAAAAAAGTAGGCATTTACAATAATGTGAAAAGCGATGCTTATACACCTGTAAACAAAGCCGATGATTATACCACGTTTGGCGAATATATTGACATGATAAGAAAAGGGCCTGCCGCATGGCGCATTTTTTTATTCAATATATTCAGCCATGCGCCGCAGCTTACCCGTGATTTTACCTGGCCCGATGAATACATGAAAGGTTTTGTAAAACGTGTGCCGATGTTATTCACCGGCGGACAAGGTTCCATTACCCATATTCATTTTGATATAGACCTGAGCCATATTTTGCATACCCAGTTTGCAGGCAGAAAGAAAGTTTTGCTCTTTCCTTATACAGAACAGCACAAGCTCTATCGCAAGCCATTTGAAGTATTAAGCCTTGCCGATTTCAGCAATTATTATGATGAAACAAAGAGCAGGCTGGATACAAAAAAATTCCCCGCCATTAAAATTGCCAGCGGTCTTGAAGTTACGCTTGAGCACGGCGATACTTTGTTTATGCCCGGCGGTTACTGGCACCACATGGAATATTTAGACAGCGGCTTTGCCATGAGCCTGCGCGCCCTGAACAGTTCTGCCGCCGGCAAGCTGAAAGGCTTATGGAATATAGCCGGCATGCGCAACATAGATACGCTGATGAAGAAGGTTATGCCGCATATATGGTATAACTGGAAGGAAAAGAAAATATTTGAAGCGGCCAATAAAGAGCTTGCTTTGAGCAAAGCCCAGTGATGCCTCCATTAACATTGTTTGCTGCTTTTGAAAATATTACAAACCGTGCTAACAGAAAAATGAAAGCCGTTATCAAAGGAATGTTCTTCCCACGGCATAAGATTCAAAATAATTACATATAAAGTTTGTTTCAGTTTGTTTGTCATTATATAAACTCCTTTAATCATATACTTCGAAGCTGGTTGTGAGTTTATTGCCTTTATGACAGGGCTTTCAAATACTCCTGCAGCATAATGGTGGCGGCTATCTGATCAACATTTCCCTTTTTCTGCCTGTCTTTTTTCTTCATGCCCATTTCAACCATGGCCTGCGAAGCCAGTTTGGAAGTATAGCGTTCATCAACCGTTTCAATCTTCATTAAAGGAAAGTCTTTTCTAAATTTTTGTATAAACTGGTGTACCAATGGTGTGGCATGCGTATCGCTCTCGTCCCAGTTCTTTGGCTCGCCGATCAATACCAGTTCTACTGCTTCCTGCTGAAAATATTTTTTAAGGAAAGGAAACAGGTCTTTGGTTTCAACGGTTGTTAAAGCCGAAGCAATAATTTTTAGAGGATCGGTTACGGCAAGGCCGGTACGTTTTTTACCATAATCAATGCAGAGAATACGGGCCATAATTTTAGATAGTTTGGCGCACAGAGCCAGGGAGTAAACAGAGAATCAGTATAAATCCTCCTCTGCTGCCTCTGTTTACTCTGTGCGGAACATTTTTCGGATAAAACGAATGTATAAAATCAATTCAAAAAAAGATCGGTAATTACCAGCACGCCAAACACTACGCTGGCGATGCCATTGGCCGTCATAAAGGCGAGATTTACCCTTCTGAGATCATCAGGTTTAACAATAGAATGCTGGTATAACAACATGCCACAGAAAACAGCAATACCTATCCAGTAAACAAAATGAAAATGGCCATAGAAACCGGCGGCAATAACGCAGGTTGCACTAAGCAAGTGCAACAGTTCAGAAACATGCAATGCTTTTGATTTACCGGCAACCGCGGGAATGGAATATAAATTTTGGGATTGATCGAACTCAACATCCTGCAAGGCATAAATGATATCAAACCCGCTCACCCAGAATATTACGGCAAATGAAAATAATATCGGCAGTATATCAAACCTTCCCGTTACTGCAAGGTAAGCGCCAATGGGCGCCAGCGATAAGCCAAGCCCTAACACCAGATGGCAAAGTGGTGTAAACCGTTTTGTATAACTGTAAAACAATACCACAAACAATGCAATGGGAGACAGGAAGAAACAAATTTTGCTGATGAAAAATGTTGCAGTTATAAAAACGATGCAATTCAATATTACAAAACGCAATGCGCTTTGCGGAGATATAATGCCTCTCGGGATTTCGCGGATGGCTGTGCGTGGATTTCTGGCATCAAAGCTTCTGTCGAGGTAGCGGTTAAAAGCCATGGCGGCGCTGCGGGCGGAAACCATGCAGATGAGAACGAGTATGAATTTGTTGATAAGTTGATAAGTTGACAGGGTGATAAGTTGATTAGTAAAATGTGTTCCCGGAATTGATGAATTATCAATATTTTTTTGCAAAAAATTTGTTTGAAGTACTCCTAAAAAGAAACCAATTAAAGCAAATGGCAATGCGAAAATGGTATGGGAAAACTTTACGAGTGATAAATAATTTTTAACCGTGGTCATGCTGCAAAAATAGAGTTGAAATTGTTAATGATGCCTATTCGAGAGTATAAAATAGATTGTGTAAACGGATTTAAGTAACTGCATTTAAAGCCGGCATCTGTTTTCAAAGATAGTTAAGAATTGATGGAGAATGAACCCCCAATTTTGGATGGGCATACTCCATTTT
>NZ_JASGEX010000122.1:0-20339 GCF_047606085.1 Parafilimonas sp. | reverse complement strand
GTAACGAGCCGATGGCTCTCAACAACATTTTGATGGTTTCAAACGGGTTGAAACCCGTTTTTACAATATTTTTTCGAAGCTACGCTTCTTTTTATGCCTTTAAAATTTTAATGCGTCTGCCCTGTTTACTATAATAAACGTCAATAAAAACCACGGAACGAAACAGAAAATATCATTTATGTGAGATCGTAAATGTCATATTATATCCTGTAAAAACGGGATGCCAATGTATAACTGCCACGATAAAACCGGTTTGATGGATGGTTTGAATGGGTATTTGCTCCTGCATTCTTCAGTAAGGCCACTATTGCGGGCCGACCGGATTTCGTAAAGCGCCTGTATAAATTTTATGCCGGCCTGCCGTATTTATTTTGCCGGTGTAATTACAATATTCCTGTACTCAATCGCACCATGATCGCCCTGTAATAAAAGCGGCCCCGGCTCGCCTTCTTTGCTGTTAATGGCGCCGCCGGTAATGCCCGGAATTTCCCGGTTGCAGATAACGGTCCTGCCATTGGCAACCACGGTAACCATTCTTCCCACAAGCGTTATATCATAGCTTTGCCATTCACCGGGCTTTTTGGCTGCTATTTCGCCGGGGGCAATAAAACCATATACCGCGCTGAATACGCCTTTATAAGGCTCACCCCCATGGCTGGCCTCTATCTGCACTTCGTATCTTCCCCGCAGGTAAACGCCGCTGTTGCTGCCTTCGGGATAGCGGAACTCAATATGCAGCTTAAAGTCTTTAAATGCCTGGTCTGTTATAAGATTGGAGCCCGAATGCGGGCTTTGTAAAATACCGTTGCCGGCTATCCATTGATTGACCTTGCCGGCTGCATGCCACCCGGTTAAATCTTTTCCGTTGAACAGCGTAACCGGCTTTTGCCAGGCTGGCTTCGCGGTAACGCGCATGTCTGGCGCATGCGCTGCGCTAAAGTTCATTACTTTTCCATCGGGCATGGTTATTTTACCGGCCAGGGTATCCGCCTGCAATTCAGCTTTAACGGAAAGATTGCCGGCCCCGCTTTCCCATTGCGGCGGAATGGAAAAGGTTAATATGTTATGGCTGAAATCAATTTCTGATACCGGTCTTGCGCTGCCAGCAATGCCTACAAATTCTCCCACCAGTGTATTAAAGCCTGAATGCTGCACTTCCAGCCAGGAAGGATATTCTTTTCCGTCGTCATAAATGGTTATATCCCACCTGCCGGTGATGGAAACCGCCGAATCGCTGTTTACAATGCCAGCTTTGCCGGTTATTGTTCCGCAGCAAAAAAGAAAGCAGATAAAGCAGTATGGTGCAAATACACTTTTCATATAGCTGAATAATTATGGCTAAATGTAGCTGAAAATATATAAACAAAAAAGGCCTGCTGTTTTTAAGGCGTAATCCTGAAACCTGCAACTTGTAGCCTGGGTTTACTTTTCAGCCTGCAGTTCATTCTTTATATATTCAGCAAAATCATTTCTCCTGAAAAACCACGGGTCGCTCTCTCTTTGCTTAACAGCGGCCTGCAGGAAATTTTTTGGATAATGTTTAAGCATTAATGCATACAGCGCGATAAAATGCTGCTCATCATTTTCTTCGTCATACCGGGAATAACTATTGCCCCGGTCAAAAATCTTTTTGAGCAAGCCATTTTTATCAACAAGCGCCATCGGCTCAAAATAACGCAGGATGATTGTATATGGCGTGTATGAATCAATATATTCAATCATCTTTTTATGCTTTTTTTCATGATCCGAAAGCCGGAAGGCAAACTCCATGGCTGCTTTATTATAACCTGAGTTATGCCTTGCCTTTGCAAGCATTTTCGTGCGCCATTTTTTCTTTTCTTCCTCATTCATCCGGCTGGTTATAAAAAGGTAGTCTTCAAAATCGAATGTATGCGGAAAGAGCGCGTACAGCACATCAGCCAGTTTGGCTTCATCGGGTTGTTCTTTATATATCTTTTTCAGCAGCAAAAAATAAGGTATGTTATAATCTTCCCTGTAATTACCTTCTGTTTGCTGAATGGCGTATTTTTCTGCAAGCCTGTACTGTTTGTTTTGTATAAGCAGGTTAATCAGCTTTTCATTATATGCATTATTAAAACGCACCGGTTTAAAAACAGTCAGGTATTCGTTGCTGTAATTAAAAGTTTCCGCTATTCCGAATAAGGTTTCCGTGTAAGCGGTTCCATTAACAGGATGTTCGGGATTATATTGGGCATACTGTTTAATAAGCCTGTCTGCCAGCTTTTTTCTTCTCGGTTCACCGGCAATGGTTATTATGTTTTTAAGATGAATAAGATAGTGCATCCTTACGGTACGCTTCTCGTTAATAAGATGGTTTATAAAATAGCCGGTTGCCTTTTCCCACACTTCTTCGCTGTATAAATTATTAATGTTTTCTACCTGCTGCTGCAGTATTTCTTCTACATATTTTACGGGCTTTGTGCCTGGGAATTTAAAAGTGGCAATAAGGTTAAGGCAGGCTTCCATTAATGCATGAAAATTGAGGAATAAATCCTCATCGCCTGTATTGGCGCCGTATGCTTCCGTGACAGGGGCATGCACCTGCTTCCATAAGCTGAGCACGTTTTTAACTTCTGTAAGGTCAATGTTCTTTTTCTTTTTTATTACTGATCTTGCCGCTTCAACCGTTACCTGCTCTACCTCCTTTATTGTATAAGAATGTTTCTTCGGGGAAAAATGATGTATAAAAGCAAGCGCAATATCTTTATTCACCGCCAGGAGGTCTTTTACCCAGTTTTTTAATTTATCAGGCGGTGCATCATCCAGCAGTAATTCTGCCGGGCTTATTTTCTTTTTGCCTTTTACCGCCGGGCTGGATTTTTTTCCTGATATAATGCTTAATAACAAAGCCGTTGCATGGCTGCAAAACTGCCGGCCATTTTTGCAATCGCAGCTATGCGCTGTTATTGTTCCATCTTTTGAGAGCGTTAAGGAAACATCAAAGCTGTCGTCGCCTTCATCCACGTAAGCAACATAATGGCCGGCTTTTGTTTCATCGCATTCTCTTACTATATTTTTTTCTGCGTGTTTCAGCAGCGTCTTTGGTAAACCCGTTTTATAATTTTTAAGCGTAAGTTCCATCTTCGGGATAAGCGTATTTATTGTGCACAAATTTGCGGGAAGTTTTTAAAGGCGGGTATAAAAAAAGGATACGGTTATGCACAGTTTCACAACAATGCAAAAGGCAGCGCCAAAAAAACGCTGCCTTCATTAATGATTAAAGTTTTGAGGATTTAGTAGCCGCTGTTCTGCGTAAGGCTGTTATTAATATCAATTTCCGATTGGGGCACCGGCCACAGGTAATCCCTGTTTTCATTAAACGTGCGGGTTTCAACTGAAATGTTGTCGCCGGAATAGGTTACGGCGCCCGTAGAGGCATTTACGGTGCCGGGACGTATGCCGTAAACGGTTCCGTTTCTTACTTCACTGCCAATTTTCCAGCGCTGTATATCAAACCAGCGCAAGCCTTCAAAGGCAAGTTCCACCCGTCTTTCCCTTCTTACCAGCGTTCTTAAAGTTGACTGGCTGTTATATACCGTCCTGTCCACTTCCGGCATGCCTGCACGGGTTCTTACTGCATCAATGGCGCTATATACCGATTCGTCTATGTCGTTTTGCTCTATCTTGGCTTCGGCATAGCCCAGTAATACTTCCGCATAGCGTATTACGATCACGTTTAAACCGGTGTTCCACATATCGCTGTAATCTTCTGACAGGTTTGATATATATTTCTTTATAAGATAACCTGTTTTGGAATTGTTATCTCCGTTATAGTAATCGTCTGAGCTTGCATCAATTGAATTGTAATAAAACCCTTCGTATAGCTGGCCGGGGTAAACAATGCTGGCAGCAAGGCGGGGATCCCTGTTTTCATAAGGGTTGTCAGCATCATAACCCGAGCCTGTTTCATCAATGGTTTTGCCATTGCTCATTTCATAAGCGTCCACTATTGATTGTGTTGGATCGAGCGATGACCAGCCTCCCTGCGATGATGTGGCCATTACGCCCGGAAGCCAGTTTGCAAAATCATTTTCTTTATACTGTACATCAAGAATCACTTCGCTGTTGTTTTCATTGCCTATGCGAAACAGGTCTGCATAGCTCGAATACAAGGAATAGCCCAGCCCCATTACCGTTTCATAATCTGTAATGGCAGAAGCATAATCCGCATCAAACAATTCTATTCTTGCTTTTAAAGCCAGCGCTGCGCCTTTGGTGATGCGGCCCACATCGCTGCCTGAATAACTTTCCGGTAAAATATCTGCAATCGTATCAAGTTCGCTCACAATAAAACTGCGCACATCGGCTGCTGCTGTTCTTGTTACGGCATTTGCTTCTTCGGTAGTAATGGTGGTTGTAACAAGCGGTACATCGCCATATAGCTGCGACATGATAAAGTATTGGTAGGCCCTTAAAAAGCGGGCTTCCCCTTTATACTGCGCTTTCAGGGTGTCATCCATCGGCGTGGCATCCACGTTTTCTAAAAACCAGTTGCAGCGCTGAATGGTTTTATAATTCCACCTGGTATAAGCATTCCCGTCAGATGATGTTACGGTACCGTTGCCATAATCCTGGTAGCCTTCCCAGTAAAACTGGCTGTAAACATTATCTGATACGGCATCCAGGTAGTAAATACTGTAATCTGTTTCCCAGCCGCTTTCTCCGCTTGAAGGGTCGGTGCCGCCATTATAGCAGCCATATAAAGCGGCCAAAGCATCTGACTGGGAAGACCAAAGCGAAGAATTGCTGTACGCATCCAGGGGATTGCGGTCAAGAAAATCTTTCTTGCAGGCCGATTGGGCTATTGCAATAAATAATATGAAATATACAAATGTCTTTTTCATGATGTGGAAGTTTAAAAGGTTACGTTAAGGCCAATGGTGTTTACTTTTACCTGCGGGTAATAATAAATGCTGCTTGTGGTGGGCGATTCGGGATCAACCCATTTATATAAATGGTCAAACGTTAAAATGTTCTGGCCACTGTAGTAAAAGCGCAGCTTATTTATACCTATTTTCTTTGTGATATTTTCAGGCAATGTATAGCCCACCTGCAGGTTCTTTAACCTTACATAGGAACCGTCTTTAACCCAGAAAGAGGATGGCGTGCCGCTTGGATCGTTTTGCGTATAAGAATACCATATCCTCGGCAGCGAGGCGCCTGTGTTTTCCGACGTCCAGGTATCAAGCAGGGCTGTTGTAGGCTTGCCTGCGCCGGAGCTGACGGAACCTATTTTGCCCACATCTGTATAGTTCTTTACGCCGGCGGCGCCCTGGAGGAAGATGGTAATATCAATGCCTTTCCATTGGCCTGTAAAGGTTAAGCCAAAAGTAACTTTTGGATAGTACGTGCCAAGGTTTACCCTGTCGGCGCTGTTGATCGTATCATTACCATCAATGTCTGCATAACGCAGGTCGCCTGCTGCCGTTGTGCTTTTTTGATAGGGCGCCTTGGAAACATCCTCATCCGACTGGAAAATACCCGTTGCCTTATATCCATATAAAGAGTAGAACGGAACACCCACATCATAATAGGTATAGCCGCTGATGATGGGGCCTGTGCCCTGCAGGTCTTTCACCGTGTTTTTTATAAATGTGGCATTGGCGTTTACGCTATACGTAAAGTCTTTATGGCCGCCGTTATAGCCCGCAGAAAACTCCCAGCCCTGGTTTGATATTGTAGCTGCATTCTGCACAGGCGCTGTAAGGCCATACGCGGCGCCCACAGGAATGCTTAATAATATGCCATCGGTGAGCTTGTTAAAATAATCAACCGTTACAGTGATTTTGTTTTTCAAAAAACCTGCATCAATGCCTATATCTGTTTCCCGGGTAGTTTCCCATTTTATATCTGCGTTAGAACCATCAACGGGCGCCACACCAGCGGCAATTGTAGCGTCTGTGCCGCCGAAAATATAATTCTGGCTGCCGGATATCAACGATATGTACGGATAATATTGCTGGTCAACTGAAAGGCTGGAGCTAAGCGTTTGGTTTCCTAATTTGCCCCAGGAGCCGCGCAGCTTTAAAGCAGATACCGTTGATTTTAAATTGCTGAAAAAATCTTCCCTGTCAATATTCCATCCCGCAGAAAAGGAAGGGAACAGGCCCCACCGGTTAGCGGGCGCAAACCTTGATGAGCCATCATAACGGAGATTTATTTCCAGCAGGTACCTGCCTTTATAATCATAGTTTAAGCGCCCGAAATATGATTGCAGGGCAAGCTCATAAGAATAGCCGCTTGTTGTTTGCCCGTCAGTTGAACCGAGGTTAACATCGGTGAGCAGGTTATTTAAGAAACTTTTCCTGTAGCCATCATCGTACGTGTATTTATTATATTCCTGCGAGTAGCCGCCTAAAATTTTAAAGTTATGATCGCCGAAGGTTTTGCTGTAGTCAATAAGGCCCTGCATAGTAACCGTATTCATGAAGCTGTTTGCATCGGTAACCGAGTTTGGCCCCTGGTAAAATGTTTCGTTGCCGTCGGCATCATAATATTGCTGGTCGGCTATAAAGTTCTTGCTGTGCGAAGCTTTCATTACATAAGCAATAGAAGGGCGGATGTGCAAATCCTTAACCGGCGACCAGTCTGCTGCAATATTGCTTAAGAGGTCGTAATAGTTATAGTTTTGTTCACTCTTTCCTTCCAGCCATGCCATGGGGCTGCCATCGCTTATATAGCCATAATAACCATTTTCATATTTATACGGAATGGTTGGCGATATCCTGTTTATCTGCCTTACCAGCTGTGTAAAATTGCCGGTGTAGGGATTAGTCGGCTGCCTTTGCGATGAATATGTAAAGGCCATATTGCCCGTTATGGAAAGCTTATCGGTAACCTGCGATTTTACATTATAACGTGCCGTATATCTTTTTGCATTCGTTTTTTTAACCAGCCCGTTTTCATCAAAGAGGCCCAATGACAATGAATACTGCGTTTTATCATTTCCGCCGCTTACGCCAAGGTAGTGGTTTTGCTGAATGCCATTTCCCTGGTAAAATAACCCAAGCCAGTCTGTATTTGGATAATTATAGGGGTCTGAACCATCTTTAAAGGTTTGTATTTCATCATCCGTCCATCTCAATGTGGTGCCTTCGTTTTCCAGGGCCTGGTTATACAATGTAGCCGCTTGCCAGGAGGGCAGGAAATCCGGCAGGCCATTGGCGCTCTGCTTGCCCACATAACCGTTATAGGTAATTTGTGAAATGCCTTTTTTACCAAGCTTTGTCGTAATAAGAATAACGCCATTCGCCGCCCTTGAACCATAAATAGCGGCAGAGGCGGCATCTTTTAAAACAGATATGGAGGCAATATCATCCGGATTGATATTATTCAGGTTGTCAAGCGTTGTAACAACGCCGTCAACCACAATAACAGGATTGGCATTGTTTAAAGTGCCTATGCCCCTTATGCGAATGGTACCGGCATCGCTGCCCGGCTGGCCACTGGCAGATGCCGTTACCGTTACGCCCGTCATGGTGCCCTGCAAGGCATTGCCCACGCTTGTTACAGGCCTGTTTGCAAGCTGCTTTTCAGTTATGGCGGTAACGGCGCCTGTAAGGTTTTCTTTCTTTTGTGTGCCATAACCCACCACCACCACATCGTTCAACTGGTCTGGCGATGGCCGGAGTGAAATGTTAATAAAGCCTTCGTTTTGCTTAACCGTATAATCCAGAGCGCTGTAGCCAACATAAGAAATGTGCAATACATCGCCTGCCGAAGCAGCAATATTGAAGTTGCCGGAGTTATCTGTAACAGCGCTTGCACCACCGGCGCCTGTAATGGAAGCGCCCGCCAACGGTTCATGGGTGCTGTCGCTTTTAATATTACCTGAAATTTTTTGCTGTGCAAAAGTTATTACAGGCAGCGCCGCTATACATAGCAGCAAACCAAATGAGAAAAATCTTGCTTGCATCTTCATAAGCCATTATTATTTTATGATTAAAGAATTGTTAATGGCTTACTAAGATGGGCAAGATTTGCTTTAACAGAACATTTTAAAAACGCTGCATGGCTATGCAAACGTTTGAATTTTAAAAACAATCGTTTGCGTGAATTTTGATGCGCCTGGCTGTTTCAGATTTTCTGGCTGCCTAACCACAGTATATAGTTCAGGGATTTTTAAACAAATAAGAACAACTACAACAGCAGAAGTCTGATTCTGAATATCGCATTGCGCTATAACGCTGATACCAGCCGCTTTAGAAATGCACTCTTTTTACAGCACTAAAAATGACTCAGCCATTTGGTTCTTTCTTCTAAAATTTCCCTCGAAGCAATTAAAGTTTTCCTGCAGCCGCATTATTCTTAAATGGCTGTACCTCTTTAACCTTAACTGACCCATTATAGTGCATAGATGATGTATCAGAATGTTATTCAGGGCATAGTAAATACCCAAGCTATCAGCATCCATGCTCAGATAGCTTTCCAACAGGCTTATATCATCCCATTCTCTCTGAAAATAATTTAAAAATTAAGTTCTCTTACCTCTTTAATATCTATTGTTTGTATAGCCGGCCAGGTTTATCCATATCACAAAAACTGTTACAGGGGAAGGGGTATTTACCATCCCGGGTTTTGGCTTATTTTTCCATTTGCTTTTGTAATCTGGCTTAGAGATATTGGTAGTAAATAATCCCTGCCTGTATTGAACTGATAACCATCAGCCATGCTGCTGGTGTTGGCATACGGTAAAATATATCCGTCGGTATTTGTATATATATTTGTGCCCACTTCCAAATCTGAGATTACTGTAGCAAATTGATTTTCCTTAGCGCCCAGGGGCTGATAATTTACTATTAAACTACCTGCGGCAGCCCATCTCATCAAATCGTTCAACCTGTATCCTTCACATGCCAATTCTACACGTCTTTCTCTCCGGACTTCATTGATAATGGGGGACAAATCGGGAAACTGCCAATCAGGATCTGTGGGAATGCCTGTCAAAGTCAGATCAGGCATGTTAACTCTGGCTCTTAATTCATTTATTGTAATATCAATATCGTTTTGAGTAATTGTTCCAAGTTCCGCCTTGGCCTCTGCGTAGATGAGCAATATTTCTGCATAGCGCATGTAGATGGTACCATCGGTGCCTCCGGTGCTATTATGTGAATCCTGGTAATAATCGGTATTAAGACCTTTTTTGATTTGGAACCCGGTTGTATTAGGATCTCCGGATACCAGGGCAGGATAAGTAAAATATTTAATAGAGCCTGAAATGCCGCTTTCATTAGCTACAACCGTATCGCCATACATAAATATGCTTTGCCTTAATCTTGGATCCCTATTAGCTACAATTTGGGACAAGGAATCATCCCCTTCATATAAGGAACTGAGGCTTATGGGTTTTCCATCTGTGCATAAAAAAGCATCTACCAAAGATTTTGATATTCCATCATCGCAGGTACCTTCGGAACCAAACTGGTAATAATTTTGCCAGTAAGTTATCAAGCCGTCTGTCTGATTGTAAGCGCGCCAGAACATAATTTCATTGCTGCTGCTGTAGTCGGTTTGGTTAAATAAATTGAAGTACCCGTTGTATTCCCCAACATTGTCTAACTGGAAAGTGCCCGAGCTTATAACAGCATCTGCCGCCTCTGCCGCTAACTGTAAATATGTTGTTCCATCTTGCCCCGAAACGCCAAAATCATCATTTTCATGATATTTTTCCCATGTACCCTCATAAAGGCAGATACGCGCTTTCATTCCCTGGGCATATTCCTTATATATACGCATGGCGGAAGCGTTGGATTTTGTGGGCAATAAAGCAATAGCGCTGTCTAAATCCTTTATTACAGAATCTATAATTATATGCCTTGAAAGACGGGGCGAATATATCAAAGCCGTGTCGTCTGTCGTCAATGGTTTATTTATCCATGGTAAATCGCCAAAAGACGTTACGCCATTAAAGTACAGGCATGCCCTGAGAAAGTAAGCTTCACCTACATAAGCAGAAATTGCACTCGCTTCGGCATCAACTTTGGAATAATTTGCCAAGAAGTAATTCACGGTGTATATATCTGTCCACTTGGCATAATCGCCATTTGAAGCAACGGTATTCAGCCCGTTCAACCTGCTATTGACACTTAACGGAACCATATTATCACTGTTATCATCCACACTATAAATACCTAAGCTGCCATAACTGTTGTACCGGGGAAATACATTAGTTATTTCATAAAAACTATTGGCATAGTTTTCCAGATCGGCGGCCGTATTCCAATAAGCGTTGGTAGCTAAATCATCAGATGGCGTAAGGTCCAGGAAACTATCGCGCTTGCATGAGCAGAATAATAAGACTCCTGATAAAAGATATAAAAGAAAAATGTTTTTTGCTTTCATCGTATAAAAAATTAAATAGTATTAAAGAATATTTACCTGCACGCCAATAGAAAAAATACGTTGCAACGGATAAATTTTTTCATCGGATTGCAGCAGCTCCGGATCTACATACTGATGTTTGAATACACCGGAAAAAGTTGCCAGGTTATCTATGCTGCCGTATATTTTAAATTGCGAAAAATGATATTTCTGGGAAAACTTATCCGGGATCGTATATCCCAATTGCAGATTCTTGATTCGCATATAAGCTGCGTTTAATAAATATCCGGATTGGGTAACCATGTTTTTGCTCGACCCGTTATTTATATCTAAGCGCGGGAAATATCCGTTTGGATTACTCGTTGTCCACCTGTCTGCAATTTTGGGTGTAACCGTGCTCTGATATTCCGTAGTTACATTCCAAAAATAGTTATTGGTAGGCCAGTAATCTGTATGCCCTTGGCCCTGGAGGAAGACACTGACATAAATACCCTGATATTGTGCGCCTAAAGTAAGCCCGTAAAAAAACTTGGGCGTAGTATTACCGATAATTGTCTGGTCTCCCGGGTTGCTTACCGTATTATCCCCATAGGTGATTACTCCATCTTTATCTAAGTCAGCATATTGAATGTCTCCGGGCTCGTATCCGCTTGAATTGATTTCCGATTGGTCGGGAGCATTGGTAACCTCATCTGCACTTTGGAATTTTCCTACGGTTTTAAAACCCCAAATCGCACCGATTTTTTCCCCTGTATAAGATGAACCAATGCTTTTGCTTGAATTTCCATCCCATTTTGTTATTTTCCCTGAATAGCGGGAAAATGTACCTCTCGCATTCAACGCCAATTTTCCGTATTGATGATGCCAATTTACGGTTATATCATATCCTTTGGTAACAGAAGCAGCATTGTTAACCGTAGGGGCAGTGATGCCCAATGTGGCAGGATAGTCGTAGGAAGTACCGAACTGGTCGGTAATATTCTTCCTGTACCAATCGAAAGTAGCGCTGAAGTCCTGCAAGAAATCAATATCCACACCAAAATCCAGTTCGGAAGGCTTTGCCCATGTAAGCGTAGGGCTGATAAGGCTTGTGGGATTATATACATCTGCCGAACGCCCGCCGCTAGAAGGAGTAAATATCCAGGAGGTAGATGTAGCTACTCTTGAATTTAAGTTATTTAAATAAGGATAATAACTAGACGCATTTAGGAAATAGGAGATATCGCCCAACCCTCCATAAGAAACACGGAATTTGAGATTATTAATAACATGAGTAAGCCCTTGAAAAAAGTTTTCTTTAGATATGTTCCAGCCTGCAGAAAACGCTTTGAATAAATGATACCTTGTGCTATCCGGAAATAAAGACGTGCCCATATAGCTTGCATCCAGCTCCAATAAATATTTTTCCTTATAATCATAATTTATTCTGCCGATTGAGCTGATCGTTGCCCAGCTATATTCGTCATCAGTAGCTGAATTCGTTCCATAAGTAAGCGATAAGGAAGGCTGTGCCGTATTATATAAATTTTGGTTATATCCTGTAATCCCGGCATAATTTTTCTTTTCCTGTTGTTCTCCCATTAATATTTTAAAGTGATGACCATTGATACTTTTCTCATAACTTGTAAATATATTCCAGTTAAAATAGGAAGTATTGGTATATTCTTTTGTGATGGAAGAAACCGTACTGCTCATAGTGCTTGGGTTATCCGGCGTAGAATAATAGTACGGCAGAATAGAAGATGCAATATTATAGCTTTGATAATTGTAATTGTAATGACCCAGTACCTCCCAGCCAGGCAATGGCTTGAGGGTAATGTCTCCAATAATATTGCTGATATTGTTACGGCTTGTATTGGTTCCGCCTTCGGATAATTGTGGTATATAGGAGGCTTGCATATAGCCGCCGTTGGGCGCCTTTACCGGTATGATAGGCCATAACCGGGCAACCTGATGGAACCAGTTATATCCTGTGTTTGATCCTCCGCTGTAAGGATATTTATCGTTTTCCTGAGCATAAGAATATTTAAGGCCAATGCTGATATATTTATTTACATCAGCATTCAGGTTAGCCCTGATATTATTTCTTGTATAATCGTTATACGCATATCTGTACATACCGCTTTTTCCTTCGGTACCGCCTGCTATATAATAAGTGAAATTTTCTCCACCCCCCTGTACACTTAAATTATGCTGTTGAGCAGCAGTAGCCCAATCTTTCAGATATACTTTAAACCAGTCTGTGTTAGCATTGCCAAAGGTAGGGTCATAGTCTGCCCATGCATTTGATCCCGACACTTGTATTGTTCCTGCAGTAGTTGAAGGATTCGCCATGTAGGCTTTGATGCGGGTTATGACCGAATCCGGAAATAATGCCGATATACCTGCATTGGTATAGGCTTCATTCATGGTGTTTACAAAAGTTAATGAACTGGACATCGTCGGCTCGTTCAATAACTGAGCAAAAGAAAAATTATTTGTATAAGTAACCCTCGGCTTCATATTTTTCTTTCCCTGTTTGGTAGTGATGATCAGCACGCCGTTTGGCGCCCTTGAACCATACACGGCAGCCGACGCAGCATCTTTCAGCAAGCTGATGCTTTCCACATCGTTGGGATTGATGGAATTGATATCGCCCTCCGAACCATCTATAATCACGAGGGGGCTTGCAAGGGTGCCGGATAATCCTGTAAAACCCCTTACATTAAGGCTTTTCTTTGCATCGGGAGCGCCTCCTGAATAGCCTGTTGTAATATTTAAATTTGCCATCTTGCCTTGCAATGCATCCGGAATGTTCACAACAGGCCTGTCCTGAATTTCTTTGCTGTTTATCTGGTCTACCGCTCCGGTAAGGTTAATTTTCTTTTGTGTGCCGTAAGCAACTACCATTACTTCGCTGAGGGAGGAAATCACTGCTTTCAACTGAACATTAATTTCTTCAGGCCCTTCAATGGTTATTCTTTTTGTATCATATCCCACATAAGAGATTTCCAGAACATCTCCTTTATTTGCGCTGATGGAAAATTCGCCTTTGCTGTTTGTAACCGTGCCTTTTTTAGAACCGATAATTATCACGGAAGCGCCGGCAATAGGAGTTCCGGCAGAATCGGTCACTTTTCCATGCATTATTTCGGCCAATGTTTGCGAACTGCCAATCGGAGACACCACATCAATTGCAGAAGATTCAGTTTTTCTTTCTATAAAGATGACGCCGTTTTCTATACGGAACTGAAGTTTTTGATTATGCAAACATTCATTAAGCACATTCTGTACAGAAACCTGCTTTGCCTGAATGCTTACAGGCGCTGCATCCTTTAATAAAGATTCATCACAAAATACTGACAAGCCCGTCTGCCGCGATATTTCGCTAAATACCGCTTTTAGCGACGCATGTTTCATTGAAAAAGTTACTTGCTGGGAAAGCCCTCGTGCCGAAAGCGACAAACAAGTTGCGAGCAACATAATAGCAGTCATTTTCATAACCAGTAGTGGTTTTGCTTTTAAATGCATAATTTTACTTTGTTTGGTTGATTACATTAATAGAATATTCTTGAACGGTTTGTTTCATCGGGTACCCAAGTATTATTGTCGGAAGTGCTGTCAACACTTCCGATTTTTTTTACCCCTTTATCTATCGGTTATGTGTTCATAACATACATATTTTAAGGTTTTACAATTAATCTGTTTTCAGTATCTATATCAAAATGTACCTGATTTTGCATCAGGAGGCTTAATACTTCGGAAAGATTCATATTACGATTAATACGGCCATAAAATTTCCTTGATGGTATGTTTCCTTCAAACGATACCTTAATGTTATACCAGCGCGCCAATTGGCGCATAATGGTATAAAGGTCCGCATCGTCAAATTGGAAAAAGCCGTCTTTCCAGGCAAGCACCTGACCGGTATCTACAGTAGAAACAGTTAGTTTATACGCAGAAGTAACTGCTTGTTCGCCTGGTTTCAGCACTCCGGATACATTTGTGTTGGAAATTTTTATGCTGCCCTTTATAAGCGTTGTTTTAATAAAAGGTTCATCTGCATACGCATTGATATTGAATGAAGTGCCAATGTCTTCAATAACAGTGTTATTTACTTTAACCTTAAAAGGTTGCTGTGCATTATGTATCACTTCAAAATAAGCTTCTCCTTCCAGCTCCACTACCCGTTCTTTTCCGGCAAATACTGTCGGATACCTGAGCGACGATGCTGAATTAAGCCATACGCTGGTGCCGTCCGGAAGAATAATCTTAAACGCTCTGCCTTTCGGTACAATCAGGGTGTTATATGCAACGGTTGCCGCCTTACCTGCCACTTTGCTGTATATGATCTGGTTGCCTTGTTTGGTTATAGAAGCGCCAGCCTGGCTGATTAAAACACCGTTACCTGCACTGTCTAAAACATGTTTTGAGCCATCTGCGAGGGTTAATATTGCACCGCTGTGCCCGGGTAATATATCTTCTTTTACAGCTGCCCGCTCATTATCATTCTTTTGATGAAATATGGATGAATATTGATAAACAAGATAACCGGCTCCCAGTAAAATAACAATGGAAGCTGCAACTGGAATAATACGGAAGCATATATTCTTTTTTGCCGCCTGCCGTGTATGCCCACGGGCGTATGCCCGAACACGGGTGCGCATTCGCTTCATTAGCTCATTCTTTTCAATCTCTGAAAGGAATGGAATAATAATTTTGTCAGGAATGCTGCTTTCATACCATTCTTGCAACAGTTGCTCTTCTTCCGGCAAAACCGTTCCCGAAAAGTATTTGTTTATCAATTCCTGTAACAATTTCTCATTCATCTGTCAATAGGTATTATGAAAGGCGCTTTACACTCAATGAAAATTTTATTTTTTTTAAGAAAATGAAAACTATCCAATATGCTTATGCTCATGATTATAAAGCACCCATATCACAATACAACAACCAACTATTGCTCAAAAAAATCCAGCTCGGCAATAGTTAGAAAATTGCCTGCGCCTTCAAATGCAGCCGCCTGCACGCGTACATACCTTGCCGTTACAGACTTTGGGAAAATATAGCTTCTGGTGGTTGGATCGTTTACAAGATTACCGAATTCAAAATTGCCGGCGTCTGCCCATGATTGCCTGTCTTTGCTTATTTGTATAATTCCTTTTGCCATCATGCCGCCACGTATTTTATTCTGGGGCGTATAGGCAAAACTTTTTATGGTGTATGTCTTTCCAAAATCAATGGTAATAGATTGCGGCAAACCGTCATCTTTCGATTGCCACCACGTATCATTGTCTGCATCAAATGCGCTCAATGCTGTATGGTTCCTGATTTCGCTGCTTATCTGCAACAGCTTCCAGCCGCCTTTGGCAATACCGAATGTATTGCTTACGATCGCTCCGCGCTCGTTGTTGTCAATAGCAACCGCCGTAACCTGTCCTTTATCCAGCAGGAAAGGTTCTGTGTATAAAGCAGAAGATGTTGTAGGCACTGAGCCGTCGAGCGTATAATAAATTTTAGCGTCTGCATTCAGGTTCTTCGATGCATGCTCGCCATGGGGCTTCCAGTTAAAATTTTCTTTTAAAGGTTCTATGGTTACCATGCCTTTTGCATCGCGGCTTACCTGAAGCTGCGGCGGCCTTGATTTATAATAATGCGCAGAAAAATGGCTGATAGCCGGTGTAGCCCTCGACTCTAAAATGCGCAATCTGAAACAGCCGGATGTTGTTTCCGGGAAACGCAATATTCTTTTATAGCCGATATTGGTTGCTGCGGCAATTTCTTTCCATTGCCCGTTTATCCATGCATCTACTGCGTGCTTCTCTACACGTTCGCTGTGCGTTGCCACCGCTTCCTGCAATACAATGCGGTTTATGGTTACAGGCGACGGTGTTGTAACAATGATGTAGGGCTTGCTGCTTTTTACAAGCGTATAAGTTTCATCGCTTTTATCTAAAACGGCTGCCGGTCCTTTGGCGTGTTCAAACAGGTTTACGCCGTAGGTTTCCCTGATGCGGTTGCCTACATCATTCAGCACTTTTACATCTTCGGGAGAAAATTTGCCCTGCCTGTTGGGCGGTATGTTTAAAAGAAAAGTGGAGTTGCCGCCAACCGCTCTTTCATACATATCGAACACATCATCGGCGCTTCTTACTTTTTGTGTGGAATCGTCGCGATAAAACCAGCCTTCGCGAATGGAAGTGTTTGTTTCCGCCTGCTGGTAATGCAGGTACTTCGCTTTGTACACCTGTTCGCGGCTGCCTAATGTATCGGCATTCAGATCGGGAAAATGATTGGCAGTATCGGGATTGAAAGAGAAGGGGAGCACATTCCATTCGGTGGCTCTCGTCTTGCCCGATTCATTGCCACACCAGCGTACATCTTCCTGTCCGAACATCACGGCTTTGGGCGCAAGCTTGTGTACAAGCGTTTCCCATGCTTTGTAATTATAGGTTTGCCCGCCTTTTGTTTTCGGCGTTGCGCCGTCAAACCAAACCTCGTATATAGGACCGTATTCTGTCAGCAGCTCAAACAACTGGTTGAGAAAATATTCGTTGTAATCATCTACAAGAAAACGGAATTTTGTTTTATTGGCAAACGGTCTGCCCGGCACTTCTCGCGGAATGGTGCGCATGGTGTATTTGCTCAGGTTACCGTACAATCCTGTGGGGCTTTCAATCTGGAAAAGATCGTCAGGAGAAAGATAGAGGCCCAGCTTCAAACCGTATTCTTTGCAGGATGCGGAAAGGTCTTTCAGCACATCGCCTTTACCGTTTTCAAAATCAGACGACATAATTCCGTGCGTGGTATAGCGGCTCTGCCATATTACAAAACCGTCGTGGTGCTTCACGGTAAGAATAACCATCTTAATGCCTGCAGCTTTCATGGCTTTGCACCATTGGCTGGTATGCAGCTCTTTCAGGTCAAACACTTTTGGGTCTTCCCCGCCTGTCCCCCATTCTCTGCCGGTAAATGTATTCGGACCAAAATGAACGAATGCAATAAATTCATTTTTTAGGGCGATGTATTGATTTGCAGTGGGGATGACGTGTGCAGCTTTATTAATAATCACCGCCTTACCGTCGCCTTTGTTTACAGGAGTTGTATGGCGGTATTGAATAGTATCTGCCTGCTGCGCTATTGACTGAAAAGCGATCACAAGTGATGCCAGACATGCTGCTGTTTTCATCTGTTTGTTTTTAATACTGTATTTACCACGAAAGGCATGGAACTTTTGTTCATAAATTTTACAGATACACTTTTACCCCAACCCACGAACCGCTTAATTGCCGGCCTGTCAGAATATATAACGGATAATCAAACGGGGAACTGCAACGCGCCTGCGTTTTTTGCTCTTGGGTTAAGTATAGGTATTGCGAAGAAGGGATTACACCCAACAGCATGCGATTTTTTAAAGGAAGCGTATAATAAGGAAGAATATAACTTAAAAACAGGCATTCTTCAGCGCTGCCCTAAGTGTCTGCAAGGCACGGAACAGATGGTTTTCCACCGTTTTGGGCGCAAGGTGCATTCTTTCTGCGATTTCTTTGACAGGCATTCCGTTTTCCCTGCTATATTGATAAACAATTTTACATTTTTCAGGTAATAACTGAACTGCTCTTTCAAGTGTTGCCTTTAGAAATAAAACATTAATATCAGATTCTCCGGAATGGGATACACACAAGGCAGGCATCTTTTCCAATAATGCCATTCTTCTAAACTCTTTTTGCAGATATAAAAAAACAGAAAATTTTATTGCAGTAGCTAAATAAGCCGACAAAGAATTAATTTCTACTGAATAACGCCTATCCCATAGGCGCATAAAAACATGCTGCACCATATCTTCGGCAACATCTTTTCTTTTAGCGAAGCTAAAGGCAATGGCAAAAAGCTTTTCAGCATACCGGTCATATATAGCCGTAAATGCATTTTCATTTCCCTCCTTTAACAATATCAATAGTTGTTTATCCGTAAGCCCTGAATAATCTCGCACAGTTTCCATTAGTATGTTATATTTCGAATCGTTGCAGTTTGTGTCAAAATACTTTTAAGTCTTTTTGTAAACTCCCTCAGGACACTAATGCCATGAGCATTTTCTTTCCAGCTTTTAAAAATATCTCCGCCACGTTTTGGTTAAGCTGGCCTGGAAATAAATATTTTTTGCTAATTTATCTGTTTTTAAAGACGAATGCTTATGCATACGTTTGCGTATTTTTTAACCAAAATTGAAAAAACAATACAACGATTATTCACAATTATGTTATTGATACCTGTTGCTAAAGCATGGTGGAACTGAAATATGATTAAGAGCCTGTTCAAAAGAAAAAGAGCAGAAGTAAATTGTAACAAAATTTAGCCACAGCAAAAAGTTCCATTGTCATATATTATTGCTTTGCAATATGGCAAGAGAGGCTTCCTTTACATATATCTATCCAAGGTATAGGCAAAGGCTCGTTTATAATATTGTTAGCATTTCCCTACAATAATCACAGCTTTTACGGTCTGGTTGCAAGCTGCTATATTTAAAAAATGCCTTTATTCAGGCAGTGACAGATGGCGGCTTTTAACAGAGGCAATATGGTTTACAATCTCCTGAAATTTTTCTTCTTTTTCAATCAGCAATTGCAGTAAATGCGCCTGGTTGCCGGCGCGCAAAAAATTGTGGCCTTCATATTTGCTGCCGTAATATACATCGTTATTAAGATAATCGGTAAGAAAACGCAAAGCCTGCATATAAATTAAAAACTTGCCGGCAAAAACAAAATGGCTCAGTTCGGTTTCATTTAATTCTTTACCCATTTCGTGCAGGTAGCCTTCTGCAATGGCGGCAAAATAATCTTCGCGCATTTCAAGCTTTGAAAAATCTTTTTCTTCTTCGCCATAAGGGGAAATATAAGTGCGTATCATATCGCCCACATCACTTATAAAATAACCGGGCATTAAAGTGTCGAGATCAATTACACAAATGCCTTTATTATTATCATCAAACAATACATTGTTGATTTTTGTGTCGTGGTGCGTAACCCTGGGCTTTAAAGCGTTTGCTGTTTTTAGCTGCTCATATTCTGCAACAATGTGCTGCTGGCTGTTTAAGAAATGTATAAGCGGTAAAGATTGCTGAATGCGTTCTTTATTGCCTTTTGCAACCGCTTTTTGAAAATCGTTATAGCGAAGGTATATATTATGAAAATCAGGAAGTGTGATTTTTAATTTATATACGGGAAAACCTGCCAGCAACCTGGTAAGCTCGCCAAATTTGCGGGCAGCTTCAAACGCCTGGCCTGCATTTTCTGCAACATTAATGGTATGCGAATTTTTAATGAAAGGGTACATCCTGTAGCATCCATCTGCTGTATAAACAAGGTCATCCAGCATAGTGGTGGTAACAGGCGTGCAAAAAAAATATTCCGGGCAATGAACGGAAAGATAATGGGATACAGCCTTGATATTGTCTGAAATATATTCCGGGCGTTTGAAAACGCCTGTATTTATTCTCTGCAGGATAAATATGCCTTTCTCCGCATCTTCTATCTTCCATGTATTGTTAATTAACCCATCACCAAATGGTGTTATTGAAGCTACAGCATTCAATCCATAAGCGTTTGGAATATCATTCGTCATAATCTCATTTTGAGGCGGCAACCGGCTTAAATTGTTAACAACCCAAACATAAAAAAGAATTAATGCAAAATAATGCGCAAACGGTTGCTAAAATTTTAAAGCGTGAATTTAGAAGTTGTTTGAGTTATTTACTAAAATTGATTACAGGGTTATTGTTCAGATGCATTTTAACTTAACGTGAGTTCGGGATAAGCTTAGATTGTTATTTCAACCTCATCCCAACCCTTTTATTTCGTGCATATATATATTAATTGCCTCAATGAATGCTTTGCATTTCCAAAGGAGAAGGGCAGGAAAAAAACATGATTTTTTGCATGTTTTATGAGTTTCAGGGCGTCGGAAGTCCTCTCCTTTGGAGAGGATTTAGGTGAGGTCTATCTGCAGGCTTTAAACATATC
>NZ_JASGEX010000121.1:0-19116 GCF_047606085.1 Parafilimonas sp. | reverse complement strand
TCATTTTGCCCATGCGATAATTTGCGACCATCTATCTTTTGGCCTATAAGTACTTCTAAATTTTGCATACGCAAAAGTAGGAAAATAAAGCGAGAAATGTCGCCTATCCTGTGAAATAGTTGGTAAACAACATTCTTACAGGTAATAGTCCGATAAGCATAAGACAAGCATTTTTTCAGATACCTTTTGTTCGTTTCTCGTTCGTACCATATTCGGCTTTGCCTACCCGCCGCCGAAGATAGGGTGAAGGAAGGGTGAATAAGGTCAGGTTTATCACACTACACTATACAGGCCGCCACAACCTGCTAACTTTATCAATTCTGTTCCGCCACAATCTGTACACTGCTGCTGCAGCCAATACGTGTTGCCCCTGCCTCTATTAATTCTTTTGCAAACGTATATGTTTTTATTCCGCCCGAAGCTTTTATCTGAATAGGTTTCGGCAAATGTTTGCGCATTAGTTCAACAGCATGAACACTTGCGCCTTTTTCTGCATAGCCGGTTGAAGTTTTTAAGAAATTTACTTCGGCGGGCGCATATAGTTCGCAGCAACGGATTATTTCTTCATCGGTTAAAATGCCTGATTCTATTATCAGTTTAATTACTTTATTGTTTTGCCTGATCGCGGGTAAAATATGATTGATTTCATTAGCGAGGTATTGCCAGTCGTTGTTTTTAAGCGCGATAAGGTTTATAACCATGTCCAGTTCGTCAGCGCCATCCACAATGGCCAGTAAAGTTTCTGCCAGCTTTGCTTCAATAGCTGAATAGCCAAACGGAAAGCCGATAACCGTTGCTACTTTTACCGTTGAATCTTCCAATAATTTTTTTGCCGTTTTAATAAAGGGCGGCGGCACGCAAACTGCGGCAAAATGGTATTGCCTGGCTTCGCTGCATATAGGCTCTATGTCTGCAATTAAAGTGGCTGGCTTTAATATGGTATGATCAATGTATTGGTTTATCTGCATCCGGATAATAATTATAGCTGCAAAGAAAAATCATAATAACAATACATGCTTGTATTGAATTTTTACCTTCGGCAATGATGAAGCAAAAACCGCAACGGATTATCTCGCTCGTACCTTCCCAAACGGAATTATTGTATGATTTAGGGCTTGATGAAGAAGTGGTTGGCATAACTAAATTCTGTGTGCATCCCGCTGAATGGTTCAAAACAAAAACAAGGGTTGGCGGTACAAAAAATATAAATATTGAAAAAATCAAAGCATTAAAACCAGACCTTATAATTGCCAATAAGGAGGAAAATATAAAGGAACAGGTTGAAGTCTTGCAAAAATTTACAGAAGTTTATGTAAGCGATGTTTCCAATCTTAATGAAGCGCTGGATATGATCTTACAGGTTGGCAAGCTTGTACATAAAAATGAAACTGCGCATAAAATTGCAGTATCAATCCGTGAAAAATTTGCAGAATTGAAAACCGTTAAACAGGGGAGAAGGGCAGCTTATCTTATATGGCAAAAACCATTTATGGCTGCGGGCGGAGATACTTTTATTCATGATATGATGCAATATTGCGGCCTGCAAAATGTATTTGCAGGTAAACTGCGCTATCCGGAAACAACTATTGAAGAACTGCAATCTCTGAATTTTGAAGTATTGCTGCTTTCTTCAGAACCCTTTCCTTTTAAACAAAAACATGCGGATGAATACGGGCCTTTATTCCCTTCAACAAAAACTATTTTGGTTGATGGAGAAATGTTTAGCTGGCATGGCAGCAGGCTGTTGTATGCAGTTGATTATTTCAGGAAGATTATTTCAAATCTTTGAGCTATTGGTCTGACGCCCGGTGCGTATTGACCAGGTTACTGATAATCCCCGCGCCTTAGCTTTTTTCTGCCTTCTTTACGCGATGATTGCAGCTTTTTATTTTCCAGCCTTTTTTCTTTTACGCCTTTGGGCATTTTAGTAGCAATCCTTATTTTCTTTGGCTGCAAGGCATTGTTCACAACTGCATTCATCTTTTTGATTACCGCTGCTTTATTGCCGATCTGCGTTCTTTCGGTTTGAGATTTTATCAATAAAAAACCATCATCTGTAACACGGTTTGCAAGACGTTGTTGTATGAATGCTTTTTGTTGTTCCGTCACCAATTGTGAAGCATCAATAAGCCAGCGGCCCTCCACCATTGTTTCCACTTTATTTACATTTTGCCCGCCTTTGCCGCCACTGCGTGCCGTTTTAAAAATAATTTCGCGGCTTATATCAATCTTCATAACATTCATTTTAAACACTTAAACAAAATTACATGCGCGCAGTGATACAACGTGTTTCGGAAGCCTCTGTAACGGTTCACGGGCATATTACAGGCATTATTGCAAATGGCCTGCTGGTTTTTATTGGCATAGAAGATGCAGATACGGATGCAGACATTGAATGGCTGAGTGGAAAGATCGTTAACCTGAGAATTTTTAATGACAGCGAAGGCGTGATGAACCTAAGCGTTAAAGATGCAGGCGGCGGCATTTTGCTCGTTAGCCAGTTTACGCTGCATGCAATGACGAGGAAAGGCAATCGCCCGTCGTATATACGGGCAAGCAAACCGGAGACGGCGATTCCATTATATGAAAAAATGATTACGCAGCTTGAAAAAGATATGGGCAAAAAAGTGCAGGCCGGCATTTTTGGAGCCGATATGAAAGTGAAACTTTTGAATGACGGGCCGGTAACGATATGGTTTGATACCAAACAGAAAGAATGATACCGGGTGGTGAATGGTGAGAAATCAGTGAAATTAAATAACGCGATGTAAAAAGCTCGCAGCTCGTGGCTCAAGGCTCACAGCCTGAAGCTTGCAGCAGATGATCCGGCCTTTTAAACCCATCCGCATAAATTTTATCATAGCCTTTACAATAAATAAAAGCACTTATTCATTATATATTTATCGCATTGAACAATGAGCATGAAAGTATATCGCCTGCTGCGCAATAACAGGGAAGAAGGCCCTTTTACTGCGGAAGAATTAATTCAGAAAAGCCTGCGGCCATACGACCTGATATGGGTGGATGGCGGCAGTGCGGCATGGCGTTATCCCGGCGAAATGGCTCAGTTTAAACAATATGCGCCGTTGCCGGAAGAAGAAAATACAATGCGGCAGGCGGGCAATCTCCCATCTTTCATAAACGCTTCGGTACAGGCTGCCATAGCTGTTAACAATAATCTTTCTCCGGATATAAAAGAAAAACCGCGTTACAAGATTTCTGCTGCCTGGAGCAGGATACAGACTGTTGCCGGGCCTGCTTCAAAAAACAACCAGGCCGTAAATGAAAAGAAGACCGTTAAAAGAAATATGGTAACCGGAACGCAAAATGGTTTATCATTAAAACCGTTAAGCTGGGAAGAAGCATGGAGCGACTGGGAAAAAGAAAAGAAATCGGCCGTAAGTGAAATGGTGCATGCAAAACAGCCGGCATATTTTAATGGCAAAAAAACGGCGGCCAGGCAAAAAGCAAAAGCTTCCCCGGTACTGGAAAAAAAATTTGCACAATCACTTGATTCATTGGAAGACAAATACATTGAAAATCTTTTAGAGCAAAAACAAAAATCAAAAAAATCATTTTCATCTGGTATAACAGGATCGTTTTTACTGCCTGTGCTCGCCCTGCTGATCATTTTTAGCGCAGCCTACTGGCTTTTAAATGATACGGAAATGCCTGCCCTGCCTTCATCTGCGGGCGGGCAGCAAACAGCTTCCGGTTTTTCAAATACGCCTCAAACTACGGCTCCTGTTAATACGGATCAAAAACAGGAAATTTCACCTTTGCAAAAACAAATTGCTGCAATAAATAATGATGAATTAACGGAACGTGCCAAGGAAAGGAAAAAAACATATATACAGCCTGCCATTAACAGCAATTCAAAACCGGCAGCTAAAACCACAGCCGCAACACCCGCTTTAAAACAGGAAGCACCACAACCTGTGAACAATACAATTGATAAAGCACAGGCCGCGATCAATAATAAACCGGCTGCCGGTTTAGAAGTCGCAGGCGATAACTCAACTGAACCAGCCGGTGATGTGAAGGCGGCAAAAGAAACAGCGAAACCGGCTGCCGGCGGTAAAAAACTGATAAGCGATTATGTGAACCTGCCATCCCATATTGACATGCGCAATGGTATTGCCAATATAAAAATTGAAAATGTAAGCGATGCTGATCTTGATCTTGTGGTAGTGGATGTGCAGTATTTTAATGCGGCAAATACATTTAGAAAAGGCGAAACATTTTATCTGCATAACTTAAAGGCAGGCAGGGACGTTACAATTAAAACGCCGAAAGATGAAGCCTCGGCGTATGCCGCATCCAAAATATCTTTAATCAGCGCAGATGCAAAGCAGTTGTATATTGTAGGTGATAACTGATCTTTTATTCATAGCTAAATTTGTTTACAAATTTTTATAATGTCTGTTGAATTTACTACTACCAAACATATTGTGTTATTTGGCGCAGGCAAATCAGCAACTGTTCTTATTGATTATTTAAAACAGCTTATTTCAGAAAAAAACTGGCAGCTTACCGTTGCAGACAGCAACCTGCAATCCGTGCAGCAAAAACTGGGCGCCCACAAAAATGCCGAAGCCATAGCCGTGGATATTACAAATACTGAAGAGAGAAAGAAATATATAAGCCGGGCAGATATTGTTATTTCTTTAATGCCGGCACACCTGCATTATTTAATTGCTGTTGACTGTATTGAGCTAAAAAAGCATTTGCTTACGGCTTCTTATGTTGACAATGATATAAAGAAACATGCCGGCGCCATCAGGCAAAACCATCTTTTGTTTTTATATGAAATGGGGCTTGACCCGGGCATTGACCACATGAGCGCCATGCAGCTTATCCACTCTATACAGGAACAGGGCGGTAAAATAACATCGTTCCAATCGCATTGCGGCGGATTGGTTGCCCCGGAAAGCGACGATAATCCCTGGCATTATAAAATAAGCTGGAACCCGCGCAACGTAATCATGGCAGGCAAAGCAGGGGCGGTTTATAAAGAAAACGGTGAAACCATCACATTAAAATACGAAGAGCTGTTTTCAGGCAAACAGGGCATAAATGTGCCGGGCCTGGGATGGTACGCCTGTTATCCCAACCGTGATTCATTACATTATCTTTCATTGTACCATCTGGAAGAGGCAGCATCATTTGTGCGCACAACACTAAGGCATCCTGATTTTTGTTTTGGATGGAAAAATATTATTGACCTTAAGCTTACCAGTGAAGAAAAGCTATATGAAACAAATGGCTTAACGGTATCGGCATTTTTCAGGCAGCATTTTGAGCAGCATGGTTTTGGGGAATGGCTTACGCAACTGCTTAGCTCAAGGCTTGAGTATGCAAAGAATATGATGGAACAACTGATGAACCTGATGCAGGCAGAGCAGGAAGCTATAAGCGAGGGGGAGAAGCCCGATGATGATTTTATGATGATTGATGAAAAGGGCGAATTAACCACGCTTAATGTGGATGAAGTAAAAAACAAGGCCGCCGAAAGTGTGGCTGTGCAAATGCATGAAGCCAACCTTACTTTAAAGCAATTGTTTTTTTTAGGGCTGAATGACGATACGCTTATCAATAAAGGCTTATGCAGCGCTGCAGATGTAATGCAGTTTGTGGCGGAAAGCAAACTGGCTTTGCAGCCTGGTGATAAAGATATGGTCGTAATGCTGCATGAAATTGAATATGAAATTGAAAAACGAAAATCAACCGTCAGGTCATCGCTCATAGTTAAAGGCGAGGATAATATTCATACTGCCATGGCGAAAACAGTGGGCCTGCCGCTCGGCATTGCAGCCAAATTAATACTGGAAGGAAAGATTACGGAAACCGGCCTGCATATTCCGGTAGCGCCTGCTTTCTACAAACCTGTTTTGGAAGAACTGAAACAACACGAGGTGTTCTTTAATGAAGCAAAATATTAGTGCCTGGTTATATAGCTGCAGGCATCCCAATCCCAAACCTGATACAGGTATATTATCTTTTTTAATAAGAGGGGGAAAATCCCGTATATAAATGGTATATTCCCCCTGAAACAGCATGATAGCCGCCTCTATTTTTGAAGCAAATAATAAAAAGAGTTCAGCACTAACCTCTTGTTTAGCATTTTCGCTAATCTCTAAAAAACATCAGTAATAAAAACAAAAGCCGGCCATAGTTATGACCGGCTTTTAACTGATAGCATATAACAGCTTTATTTAAAATCATCATCTTTAAGGCCACTGTTTATTTTAACATCAGTAGCCGTTAATTCAATTTCCATCTGCTGCTGCATTTTCATGGTATATGGTACTTTAATACCGTCAACATCTTTATAGCCGGCATAAGTAAATCCTGAATTGCCCTGCTCACCAATTGTTTCTCCTTTTAATTTCAACCCGGTTTGCGCATCGTAATAGTATTTGCTTATGCTGCCGGAAGGAGAGGTAACCTTAACCACATATACATCTTTTCCGTCAATATCACTGAAAAGAGGATCAAGCTCTGAGTTATAACCCGGCTTACTGAAGTTGATTTCAGGAAAGGGATAAGCCTGTTCCCGATAACGCCTGGCATCAGCATCGCTCACCGGCATGTTTTGCCCCTGGGCTGTTAAACTAACGCTGTCTTCAGTTACAAGCAGCCTTTGAATTTTCATATTCATAGAAGGCAGGGTTACTTCCAGCAGCATTTTTCCAGGCAGCTTATATTTCCTGTCTAAAATTAAATCCTGCCCCTGCACTGTTCCTTTTGCGGTATAGGTAAAGTCTTTTATTGCATTTATCTTATCTGCTCCGCCAATGGCGGTTATGTATTTATTGATGATATCAATGGCGGTGGTGCCAGGCGGTACTGGTTTTTTGGACTTGCCTTCCAGCACATTGTTTGAAGGGTTGATATCCGGATAATCGTGATCGGGGTCTATTGTTACTTTTGTAACAGCGGCAGTTGAAGGATAATGAAATGTCCACGATCCGCCGCGCTGCCATATTTCAGCAGGTAAAGTAATTGTATCTTTTTTGCCGTTTTCCTGTTCAATCAGCAGGGGCACGGGCAATACCATCTGCTCATTATTCACCACCGTTATCAGGGCGCCTTTTGCAGGATCATTTTCAGAATAGTTTATTTCGGTAACGCCCTGGTCGAGTTTATCGTTTGTTAAAAACCAGCCGCGCCAGAAATACGAGAGGTCTTCACCGCTTACATTCTCTATTGTGCGGAAGAAATCATAAGGCGTAGGATGTTTAAAGGCCCATCTTGCAATATATGTTCTGAATGCAGCGTCAAATCTTTCTTTGCCCAGGATATGATTACGCAAAATGTCGAGACCTGCGCCGGGTTTCATATAGGCGGCCACGCCCAGGAAATTCTGTTGTGTTACATCCGGAATAGTCATAATGGCATCCGCATCTTTTTTGAAAAGATAGTTTGCCATGCGTTGCACATCATTCTTTTTATAATACTCCCTGTTATTAAACTTCTCCGTAGAAATGCCGTTTATGAAAGTATTGAAACCTTCGTCCATCCAGGGGTATTTTCTTTCGTTGGAACCAACGATCATCGGAAACCAGTTGTGGCCAAATTCGTGATCGGTAACGCCCCATAAACTTCCGTTCTTTGCTTTCCATCCGCAAAACACAATGCCGGGATATTCCATACCGCCCACACGGCCTGCCACATTGGTGGCAGAAGGATAGGTGAATTCATACCACTGTTTGGAATTTATCTCAATGGTATTTTTTGTGTATTCGGTAGAACGGCCCCAGGCTTCATTGCCTGCACTTTCAACAGGATAAACCGATTGTGCCAGCGCCTTTTTGCCGCTGGGCAAATTTATACGGGCGCCATCCCATATAAATGCCTTTGAGGCAGCCCATGCCACATCCCTTGTTTGCTTGCATAAAAAATGCCAGGTAAGGGTGGGCTTGCTGAGGTGGTATGCATTACCGCTTAATTCATCAGCGCCCACAATGGTTACCGTTTTATCACTGTTTTTTGCTTGTTCAATGCGGCTTAAAACCGTGGGCGTGTAAACCTCTTTGGGGTTCTGTATTTCACCCGATCCCACTATAATTAAATTTGAAGGAGCGGTGATGGTATAATCAATATCGCCATATTCCAGGTAAAATTCACCGGCGCCCAGATAAGGCAGGGTGTTCCAGCCAAGCACATCATCATACACACATAAGCGCGGGAACCATTGTGCAATTTCATATACCCAGCCATTCTGCGTATTTAACCTGGCCATACGGTCGGTGCCATATTCCGGGATGGAAAATGCATAATCAATTTTTAACTGAACCGCACCGGTTTTTGCTTTAAGCGTATCCGGCAGCCAAACCTGCATGCGGGTATCGTTTATGCGATATTCCGGTTTGATTGATTTGCCTTTTGATAATACTTCAACGGCGCTGATTTCATCGCCGTTTGTAAAAGTGCGGGCCGCCCAGCGGCCGCCGGATTGCAATGTGGTAGCCTGTGCCCGGCTGTCTTCCCGGTAAATATTCTGGTCTAACTGGAGCCATAAAAAATTCAGGTTATCAGGGCTGTTGTTTTTATAGGTAATGGTGACCGATCCGGAGATCCTGTGCTGTGCGGTATCAAGTGTTGCCACAATTTTATAGTCTGCGCGGTTTTGCCAGTAAGCAGGCCCTGGGGCGCCGCCGGCACTGCGGTATTCATTACCGTTTGAGGGATAGAACAGGGGGTTAAATGCAAGGTGCTGGTCGTAGTGTGAGCTGTCTGCTGTTTGGGCTGCAACAAAGCCGCAAACCACCACCAGCAGCAATAAGCTGAGCAGTAAATGTTTCATGAAGTTAAATTGATTGATGGCGGCGAAGGTAAAAAATATAGAAGGCTAACCCTAAAAATTTATGATAAAAAGCGGGGTGGGAGAGCGACTGTTGTGCTGCCTTTTATTTTTCGCCGGACAACAAATAAATATTAAATGATTTGCGGGCACATACCAAAAAATATAACCGCCGTTTTTTATGGCTAATATTGATGGGTACTTAACAAAACCAGCGTACAGGCTTGTACCGGTTGTATATTATTTTCAAGGGCAAGCTTAGCCAGTTCTTCGTTTTCAGCGCCGGGATTAAATATAATTCGTTTAGGATGCAGAGACAGAATATAATCGTAATACTGTTTTTGGTTTTGTGCATTGAGGTAGAGCGTTATGGTATCTACATTATTGGCCTGAACGGGCTCATTAATGATGGAGATATCATTTACCCGGCCCTTTCTTTTGCCGATAGGGATTACCGTATGGCCATGCGCTGCCAGCCTGCTGGTTGCAAGGTGGCTGTAACGTTCCGGGTTAGGAGAGACGCCTAACACAACTGTTTTTTTATTCATGCTGCAAATTATTAATTATGTAAAACTTTAAATGTTTGAACAAGATTTGCTGTTAACCTTTACATTTGCGGCAACATAAACGGCCCCGTAGTTCAATGGATAGAATAAGAGTTTCCTAAACTCCAGATACAGGTTCGATTCCTGTCGGGGCTACTAAAAAAGGAATCTTCAGGAAAAAATTGAGAATTCCTGTTTTTATTTAAAGTATATTCAGCAGAAAGAGACATAGTTATAAACAAAAACCCGTTAATTTTCTTAGTTAGATATTCATGCTTTTTCACGTCATAAAAAATACCATCGGGAAACAAGGTTTTTTGAATTATCCTCTTATTTTCCAGATTGCCGAAACCCCACATAACACTAAGTTTTTTCAGCTTTTCAAACGCATTTGAAAGCATTTTTTCCAAGTTAGATATTTTTCCCGGCGCAGTATTCAATTCCTTATAAATCGCCTGCATTTGGTCAGTTAAATGTTCCAAAGTGAGTTCAAAAGTCTCCTTATCAATTTCTCCTAAACCGTGACGGATTGTCAGTTCTTTTTTCTTTTTTTCAAAATCTTTTAAACGGGATTCTAAAGATTGACCATCATCTGAAACTGTCTTAGCCCCCTTTTTTGGGTTACTATAAATCGGTATTCAAAGGTAAGAATGTGATTTCAGAAAGGGCGTTATAAAACGTAATTAATATACTCAGTGATAATGCTACACAAGAGAGTGTTACGAGGAAGATGCTATGAAATACTGAAGCTGAGCTGGTAAAACGAATGAACTTAATTCGAAATTAACTAAGAAAATTATTTAGAGTTAATTAAATGCTGCTGACATCCTTTCTTGTTCAGCATTAGAAATTTTATGACCGGAAGCAATTTTTTTCCAGTCTTTGACGACAGTTGAAATTTCCTGTATTATTTGAGCAGCTTTTTCATCCTTTAAGCGAAAATAGCCAGCTACCCCTCTTGCCAAATCCAGATCAAGTGAGTTATCTGCATCTGTAATATTTATACTCAACCCTTTGCCATACTCGTTTGGATTAATGTCATAAGCAGGTGATAGTAACCAGCCTTTATCAGTAAGTAGAAAACCATGATTTCGCAGGTGATCGTCTGTATTTTTAATGCATATATTAAATACAATCCTACGCCATAATTCTTCCAAATCTTTTTCTACTGCTGCACCATGTCGTGAGATGAATTCCATTAGTTCAAGATAGCTTGCGCCCGCAGCATTTTCTTCGCCATCCACATGACCAAGCAGTGCCATTGCTGATGCAAAATGAATTCTCGCATTATTTCCGGTTCTGTCGAAGCGTTTTGTAAGATAGGTGTGATACTTGTTGTTGAACTTTTGGAGCTTTCCCTCTGCGACATTTAACCCTGCATTAATTGCCAACTGGTTTGCTACCATTTCCCATGCGGCTACATCTGTATCATCGTTTCTGCTTGGAAATTTTGCAATCCACAAGTTATTATCTGCACCTGTTACACTTGCTTTTGGCCTGGCACCCCCTAATGACGAGCCGAGAGCTATCAGCATGCTTAGCCATTTTAAGTATTCGGGATCGTCTGTATTGTCTTCTTCAAATTTTAAGCTTGCATGCTCCAGTTCTCTTAACGATGTCCATGGTGGTGCCGCCATTTTCTTATTGTCATTTAAAAAAGGGCCGTCTTCTTCTAATTTAAAGCGCAATGCACCCATTCTATGCTCATCAAATACGCCCAATAAAAAATCAGATTCTAATAATTTTTTTACCGCCCGGCTTTCTTGTTTTGCTATTGCTGCTTCCCTACGCTGCATCAATACCCTTCCCCATCTGTCAGGACATGAATCTAAAAAAACACCGAAATTAGGTTTATCATCCCGTGGGTAGTATGCGCCGGGATACAATTGCAAATCGGGATCAATCATTTGAGAAAACCCGGATTTTAACCAGGCATCTGCATATTCAAATGAAAAAGATTCCTTTCCTTTTGCTGATGATACTGACAATACTCCCATTAAGGATGGCTCTTGTAAACCCAGCCAATGTGCATATACCTGAATTTCTTTTTTTGCGTTTGCTGCCATTGCTGTATTTATTTTTTTGGCGCTCTTTCTTTTACCGTAAGCGCTGCATCCTGTAATTTTCTTCCAAGCATATCATCCGCGGCTACTTTTAGTAAATCCTTTTCCAGGTTCAATACAAAAAGTACCTGAACATAAGAACCTATAGCAACTCCAGGCACGCCTTTTTCTATGGAAAGCAGCGTTGGCCGGCTAATGTTCGCCCTTTCTGCTACCTGCTCCGCACTTAACTTACGGCGCAGACGGGCCAATCTGATGTTTTCACCAAATTCTGCAAGGATTTTGGCTATACTTTGTAATATTTGAGATTTATTACTTCTCATAACTATAATAATATTTTACAAATGTAGTTATTTTTGTAAATAATTATTTACATTATAGGTGAACCTAATTGGAACGCACAGTAAAAACAACGCAGCCGCTGACTGAGAAGCCAATAGCGTAATGGTATGCACAAAGCCAATGTTCAGTGCTCATTGTTGTTGCTATATCATGTTGAATTTAGATGAAGCGATTACGACGAATTAGTTCAGCCTGTCTGCTGAAGTACAGGCTCTTCGTTAGAGTAATTTTGAGTATATCACTGTTTTCTGCATGCATCAATTCTACAAAAAATCACCCTGCTTTTTTATCCATTCACGGTTTAAGCCCAGTATGATTGTTTGGGAAGATTCTGCCGCATCTGTAATGTCAAGCATGGTTGATACATCCAGCGGATTGCAACGATGATTTCTGTTTAAATCATCAACGTTGATTATATAAAACTCCTTAAAATCATATACAAACATGCTGAACCCTTTTTGTATATGCTGTTTGATAATGTGCTGAATAATAAAATAAGACTTACCACTACCGGGAGAACCGATTACAATACACCACGAAAAGGATTGATGATATTGATCCAACTTCTACGTTATTTACCTTTTAGGTTATAACGCACCCAACGCAGATTGTGCAATGCCCAAACGCCGGAGCATTGCTGAATGTAAATACACAGGAAGATGCAGCAAAAGTAAAAGAGCCATTAACCGGCAGACTGGTCATGAAACATCTAAAATAGTATAGCTCTTACTGCCTAATTTAATTTTATCGCCTTTGGTTTTTCCTTTTATTGAAGCATATACTGCTGCATCTTCAGCAACGCCTATACCTTTTTATCATTAACCTGTAACGATGGAAGCGCCACACCAATCAACAGGTACATTAGACCAGTTTCAACCAAAGCGCCCGGTGTAATTTCGTTCTGCGATTCAGTTTGATAACGCTTAATTGTATTAATGGTGTGATCAAGCCTTGTGGCCTGTTCACTTAAATCATCTGCTATATCGGTTGCCTGGTCTTTCTGGGAAATATCATCTATTTCAACCAAAATATTTTCATTCAGGTCGGTATCAGCATCTAAAGCTCCCACATTGTAATCGTATGCTTTTGCATTCTTTTCCAATGCGGCGATAATTTCTTCCAGGATTTCCTTTTCATTTCATTGTTGTCCGACTAAAATATTTTCTCTTGGGCTAAAGCCCTTTATGGGCCTGCTTTTTACTAACCCCAGGCTTAAGCCTGGGGTTATATATCTGAAACCCTTGCATAATGGGCTTTAGCCCAAGTTATCCGGACAATAATGTTTTCATTTAGCTGTTTTTATCATTAAAGATATGATGGATAAAATTTAATCAATAAACCTTGCATCCTGTTTTGGCAAATGTTCAACAGGCTTGCCTGCTAATTCCAGTAAGGCTGATTCAATCGTATGGCACATGCTTGTAAGCGCAAGGTCATTGGATTCAGTACCAAAGGGCTCTTCAATCTCATCGGCAATAGCTTCAAATGCAACGAAAGTGTAAGCAATAAAAACTACGATAAACGGGGTTAGCCATCCAAGGCTGTCAACCAATCCAAAAGGCAGCAAAAAACAGTATATATAAATCGTACGATGCAGTAATACCTGGTAGCTGTATGGAATAGGTGTGGAGGCAATTCTTTCACAGCCACCAATTACATTTTCAAGTTTATCCAGGTTTTCATCAAAGCGTGCCTGCTGAATAGAATCTATCCTGTTCTCCAGCCTTGCCTGCTGCACCCATACTGCCAGCAGCTTTGTAATTATAACAGGTTTGTATTGCGCCTGGCTTACTGTTTTAAATTGGGCTTCATCAAGCCGTATAAGTAAATCTTCCCGGGCATTTGTGCCCCTTAACTGATGTTTCAATGCATAAGGCAATGCACTTAACATATTTATAAAACTTGTTGTGAAGTTATCGTCGTTTGTTGTATTGATTAAAGTGATTGCTTGCCGCATTAACGAACGGGAATCATTTAGCAAATCGCCCCAAAGCTTACGTGCTTCCCAGAAACGGTCATAGCTTGCGTTGTTACGGAAACCAAGAAACAGCGCCAGCACAAAACCAAATAAAGTTAAAGGCGTTGGGTTAAGCGGCACTTTAAATGAAAAAATAATGCCATGCAGGTACACAATAACAAAAGACAAAATAAATAAAGCAAATAAACGTGGCAATAATTGCGGCAAAACAGAGCCGTGCCAAATAAATAGCATCCTGAACCAGTGTTCTTTCTTTCTAATAATCATGCTGCTAACTGTATTAATCCGGCAAAAGTATAAGTAGTGATAAACTCAAAAAATAGTGAACCTGTAAACCGGGTTTAATATTAACCCGATATTTTACTAAGGTAAAGCTCTTCATCAATTTTTGAGTACACGGCAGCATTGTGCGGCTTTATTTTAAGCTTCACATATTTTGATGCGGGCATATTACCTTCCTTCACCACATTATTCACCGAAACCAGCACGATTCGTTTCAGGAAAATAATTGTAGTGTCTTTTTTCGGCCGGCAACAAAAAATAATTTTCAATAATTGCAAAGCAATTATTCCTTGTATGTGTAAAACGAATTGGCCTGCGATAAACAGGTCATCACAAGATCATTTATGCAAACATGCGCAGGCAGTGTGGCACAATAAAACACCGTGCTGGCAATGTCTTCTGCATGCAATGGCTCATACCCTTCATACACGGCTTTGGCTTTTTGTTCATCGCCTTTAAAACGCACCATTGAAAATTCGGTATCAACAGCGCCGGGGTTAATGCAGGTAACTTTTATGCGGTGCGGCAACAGGTCAATGCGCTGCGCCTGGCTTATGGCATTTACCGCAAACTTGGTGGCGCAATACACATTGCCATCTTTATATACTTCTTTCCCGGCTGTTGAGCCAATATTGATGATATGTCCCTTTTTTCTTGCCTTCATGAAAGGGATAATAGCTTTCGACAGGTATAGCAATCCTTTCACATTGGTATCAATCATGGTTTCCCAATCGTGAAGCAAAGCTTCATCAAAAGGATCGCGGCCGGCGGCAAGGCCTGCATTGTTTACCAGCACATCTATATTGCGCCATTCTTCGCTTAAATTATTGATGGCATTAAATACTTCTTCTTTTTTGCTTACATCATAAGCAAGGGGTAAAATTTTTATGCGGTTGTTTGATGAGGATAATGCTGCAGCAAGTGCCTGCAACCGCTCCTTTCTGCGGCCGGTGATAATGCAGTTATAACCGGCCGCAGCGAATTTTTCTGCAATGGCTTTACCCAGGCCGGATGTGGCGCCGGTTATAAGGATCGTTTTATTCATGCAACAAAATAAATGATAAATCTGCGCCGGCGCCCACGAGTTTTTACATTATTGTAATTAAAGTTTTCCGTTTCTCAAAAGCAGCGATGCTATATTTGTCCGCCGGCAAATTTTATGAAGAAATTTTTTATACCAGTTTTTTCTTTTTTGGCAGTTGCAAACGGCCTGCATGCGCAAAATAATTTTCTTGTGCAGGTGTCAGATGCAGGCAATGCCAAAGTAAGGGTTGCGTGGACCAATCCGTATGGGGACAGCATAGTTCAATTGAATATACAACGGTCATGGGACAGCGCGAGGAATTACAAAACGATATTCGTACCGCTTTCTCCTGAACTGCCTCAAAATGGATACATTGATGAAACCGCCGGTTATACCGGCATGTATTACCGTGTTTTTTATGTGCTTGCCAACGGCTCTTATTTTTTTACCAAAGCCCAGAAAGTTAAAACCGGTTCTGATTTTACGGATGAAATAAGTGAAGATAAAAAAGCAGATACGAATTTCCTTATTACCGTGCATGATGATGATACAATGATTGGCCAGTTCAACTACAATCAATACAGGCAATTCAGGGATTCTATTGTTAACTACACCAGAGATACCTTGTATTCATTAACAGATGCGGACATACTGATACGCTATTATGCCAACAACATAAACTGGATGCCTTCGCCACATATTTTTACCAACAGCGATGGCTATGTGCAGATATCACTTGCCGATGCTTCAGAAAAAAATTACAGGCTTCGCTTTTTTGATGAATTTCATAAACCGCTCTTCAGCATTCAGCATATAGCGCAGCCGCAATTGCTGCTGGATAAAACAGATTTCATGCACGCAGGCTGGTTTTATTTTGAGCTGTATGAAAACAATAAAGTGAAAGAGCGCAACAAGTTTTATATACCGAAGGATTTTTAAGAACTGCGAGCCGCAGGCTGCGGGCAGGAATCCAAAATCGCAAATTGTACTTCCCGCTTCGTATTTTGCATCAAAACAATTTTATGATACCTGGCTTGCGCAATACATTCAATGCAGACTTTACACAAAAGAAGTATGCAGATTATCTGGGCGATATGAATGCATTGCACCCGGGGGGCATTGAGTTCAGGCTGGCTGAAACCCCCATTTTTGCAGATAAGGCTTTTACAAAAAAAATGCTCGATGCCTGCGAAAGTATCGTGGATGTTATCGTGCAGCCCGATTTTAAACAGCTTACCGCCAATGCGGTTCCTGAAGGGCTACAGGTGCTAAACGAAAATGGCCATTCGCATTTTATTGCATTTGATTTTGGCATTTGTGAAAATGCTGATGGCGAACTGGAACCGCAGTTGGTAGAAATGCAGGGCTTCCCCACCTTGTTTGCTTACCAGGTTTTTGATGATGAAATAACCCGCAGGCATTTTGATATTCCGGGAAATTACAGTTCGTATTTAAGCGGTTATACAAAAGATACCTATATACAGTTGCTGAAGGATATAATTGTGGCGGGCCACAACCCGGAAAATGTTATCCTCCTTGAAATTTTTCCGCACAGGCAAAAAACAAGGATTGATTTTTACTGTACGCAGGATTATTTGAAAATTCCCATCGTGTGCCTGACGGAGCTTGTAAAACAGGGAAAGCAATTATTCTATATGAAGGATGGAAAAAAGATTGAAGTAAAACGCATTTACAACAGGATCATCTTCGACGATCTTCAGCAGCAGCAGCCTGAAGTGCAGGAAAAAGGAAAGATATTGTTTGAGGAATTAAATGTGGAATGGGCGCCGCATCCTAACTGGTTTTACCGCATCAGCAAATACACATTGCCTTTTATAAAACATGCATATATACCTGAAACAAGGTTTTTAAGCGATGTAAAAGAGCTGCCGCAGGACCTTGAAAATTATGTGCTGAAACCTTTGTTTTCTTTTGCAGGGCAGGGTGTTGTAATTGATGTGACGAAAGCAGACATTGACGCGGTAAAAGACCCGCACGACTGGATATTGCAGCGCAAGGTGAAATATGCCGGTGTTATTAAAACGCCTGATGGCAATGCCAAGGCTGAGATACGGATTTTTTATTTCTGGAGAGATGGCGAAGCAAGGCCGGTGGCTGCGCAAAACCTTGCCCGCATAAGCAAAGGCAAAATGATAGGCGTGCGTTATAACAAAGACCGCGAATGGGTGGGTGGCAGCATGGTGTTTTTTGAGAGGTAATAAATATTCAATATGTCAATATTCAATAATCAGTCAATGTCGTTTAGTTAGGTAGAAAATATTGAATATAATCGTATCATTTTTGATTTTATCACAGGAAAGAGATTTCTCCTTCGTCGAAATGACGGTGTAAAGCCCTTACTGAATTTAAGGGCCGGGAGGTGCGGGTTGGTTATTATTAATAACGTTTCCCGCCCGTCATGTCGAAGAATGAGACATCTCCCAAAATTTATGATGGATTGAATATCCTGAGACAGCTCTTAACTAAACGACATTGAATGTTCAATAATCCCCGCCTGCCGGACGGGCAGGAATAATCATTTTGCAGAGGCTTACAATTGAACATTCCTGCCCGACTGATTCGGTCAGGCGGGGATTATTGTGTATTGATTATTGAGTGTTTTCTTAAGTCAATAGCTGATTAAAGATTATGCAGGTGCAGTGAGTGACACAACCGTGCTTCATCTGTGTTCATTAGCTGATAACAAAAAAATATAACTTCTTACTTCTTGAAATTTATAAAAGAAATATTCGGGCGTATCTGGGCTGCATGGGCTTTAATTCTCTTTGTAAGCACCATTATAATTGCCTATATATTTTATATTCCCTGCCATTTTTTAAAAGAGCCGCAAAAAGCAAGATGGCACCGGCATGTATCGCGGGTTTGGATGTTTATCTACCTTACCCTTATTGGCTGCCCGCTTAAAGTAAAAGGCGCATCCCATTTTAAAGGCTTGCCCAACTGCATTATTGTTTCCAATCACAACAGCCTGATGGATGTGCCGGTTACCACACCGTTTATGCCGCGCGCCAATAAAACGATTGCGAAGAAAAGTTTTTCCCGCATACCCGTTTTCGGATGGATATACAGCTTCGGCAGTGTGCTGGTTGACAGGGGTAATGATCATAGCCGCCGCAAAAGCTATGATGATATGAAATGTGTGTTAAGCCAGGGGCTTGACATGGTTATCTATCCTGAAGGCACGCGCAACAGGACGGATAAACCTTTGAAAGAATTTTACGATGGCGCTTTTCGCCTCGCTGCTGACACACATAAACCCATTGTGCCAACGCTGGTTTTTAATACCCGGAAAGTATTGCCGGTTCATAAAACATTCTACCTGCTGCCGCATAAGCTCGAAATGCATTTCCTGCCGCCGGTGGAAAGCAATGATATTTCCGCGAAGGGATTAAAAGAAAAAGTGTTCAAGATAATGTGGGATTATTATGAAGCTCATCAATAATCAGCGCTGCACAGGCTGCATGCTTATAATCTTATCAACAATAAAAGGGCTGAACCCTCTCCACGGTATAGCATGCTTATATTCTTTATAATGCAGGTCGTAATAATTGCCGCTGTTATTCATTAAGTAATTGGCAAGGCTGTCATTGGCAATGGAAAACTCAAACTCATAAGATTGAACGCTGCCCGCACTTTGTGAGCGGATGCCTGATTGTATCAGTTTGCCTTCATACGTCTTAAACAGGTTGCCTTTTTTTACCACATAATTTAACTGGCCCGATTTTACGCCTTCGCCGAATACAAAAAAATAGTTCCACCAAAACAGGCCGCCTCCAATTAATACAAGTATAATTATGATTATGGTAAAGAATTTTTTCAGCTTTGATCTGCGGGGTTTAAGCGAGGATGTTTCAAAATTTTGCGCTGCCATATTTACTAAATATTTTGATTGTGCCAATAAAATTACGCTGAAGAATATATTTAAAAGCATTGTTGTCCGACTAAAATATTTTCTCCCGGGCTAAAGCCCTTTATGTGCCTGTTTTTTACTAACCCCAGGCTTAAGCCTGGGGTTATATATCTGAATCCCCTGCACAATGGGCTTTAGCCCAAGT
>NZ_JASGEX010000120.1:0-110956 GCF_047606085.1 Parafilimonas sp. | reverse complement strand
TACCAGTATTTTGAGGAGTTTCAATCGGCAATTGAGCAGTTCTTCTCTAATCTCGAATATCAATTGGATGAGCTGATATCTTTACTACAATTTAATTTCGGAATTATTAAAGCAACTTAGTATATATCCTGTCATCATACCGTTCGGTATTGTTGACCTTTACCAGCGCATCAATTTTATAATGCGATATAATCTGTTGTATAACCGCATCTTTGCCCAGCAATAAACATGCAGCCAGCGTAAAACCTTCCTGCCCGCTTAAATAATCTTTTTTCCATAAGCCGGATATTTCCATCATCTGCCTGTCATTCAATGCCAGCCAGGGATGCGCCGGGTTATTACTCCGGATAAGATTGCGCACTTTTTGAAAAAGTTCGTGTTTAAAATCCTCCATTTGTAAAGCCGGGTAAATAATCCCTTCAGTATAATGATTGCGTTTCCGGTTAGCGATTTCAGCAATCAGGTGCGGCTGTTCCACTTTAAAATCACCATCATTACTGCGGTCGTAAATAATCTTCGCTGTTTTATGTACCTGGGAACTGGCAGGCACCTGTATATGTATCAGCTTATAGCCGTTAATAGTATATACCTGCGGAAAAAGAATAAACGGAGGGTCAAGCTTTTGCGGGTTGTTGGAGAGATTTACCAGGTCTGTTATCATTTTGGAAACAGCGCTGTCACTTACTCCTGTAACGTTTCCATTATCATCAACACCTAAAAGAACACTGCCGCCTTCCCTGTTAAGCATAGCACATATAGTTTCAAAAAGATTACCGGGCAATGCCATGGCTGCCTCTTTAAATTCAAGGTGTATATTCTCTTTTTCCCTTAACAGCCGTTTAATTCGTGCTATATCCATACATGCCTGTTTATTGCGCCAGCCTTTGCTTCAATTTATAAGCTGAAATGTTAACTTGACGGTATTCCCGGGAATTTTTTTACGCTATATCTCTTTAAAGATAATGTTGTTGCGTAAGTTAAAATAGAAATGAATAATTAATTCAAATCGAAGATTTGATAACACTGCGACGTAGTTGGAAGACTACGCCGGGCGGGGATACCCTTGTTAGCAACTGTTTTTCATTTTTCATTTAATAACCTCTCAAGTATAATACAGAAAACGTCCGCATTTTGTGCCATCTGCAAAGTTGGGCTTTTACCTGTTTCTTTACCAATTTCTACACCGTCTGAATATGGCGTGAAGTTTAAGATTCTATCAATGCGTATGTTTGAATTCTTTTTATTTCCTGTAAAAATTATTCGTTTGTTGGTCAGATATAAAGTTCCTGTGTCAATAAGTTTCATCGTGTCCACACTGTAACTATGCGGTTTAAAACTGCCTGAACGAAGATAAAAGCCTTTAGCTATTTTAAAGCTTGTTGAGTATCCGCTATAACTCACTCTTTGTCTTATGCTTCGTAACTCATACCAATTCACATTCGATATTTTAATATGGCAGACTTCTGATTTTTGAATTACAATATCCGGCTGAATGATGGGCAAATTTAAATTTTCCAATGCCCAGTATAATTTCAGCTTTCTTAATTGTTCTTTAGTTTGACTATTGAGTTGTATGTTTACGTTTAAACTTTTTGCTATTGTTTGCAACTCTTGTTCTTCATCTGGTGATAATCGTTGGTCTGCGATGATTTGTGCAACATAATTTTCAATAAAACCTGTGCGTGTTTCAGAAGAAATTTTATCGGCAAGTTCTTTTGGCAAACGCAATGTATTTTCAAGTTTGCTTAAAAAGTCTTTTTCTTCTTTTGTTAGTCGCCCGTCTGCAATTGCTTCCTCAAACGATTTCTTATAAATAATTTCACCAAGTTTAGCATGTAGTTTATCAATAGTCTTGTCATCTAAATTTAAAATAATTTTTAAATGGCTTAGTTCAGTTAATTCCTGTTCGCTTAAAATCTTATCGTCAAGGCAATAGTTAAGATAAACAGCGTAAAACTCTTCAAGATTAAGCTTAAACTCCCTTACCAAATTGAGCTTATACTTACTTTCTATGTTTTGAATTTCTTGGCTGGAAATATCTTTTATTTGCTTTGTTGCCAATAAATTGTTTAATTCAATTACAGCATTTTCCTGTGGAAACTGCTTGAACAGCTTTTGAAAAAAACTGCTGTTCACCAAAGGACGTGTCTGATATAAATTTCCATTCATTGTTTATTAGTATTTTCTATATTCCTCATAAACAGGGTCATTCCAATTGCATACACCACCGTGATGCGAACAAGCTCCTCGCCCGGTAGCACTTGAAGTACTTCCATCACAACAGCGTGTTACATAATAAGCAACTCGTTTGCGAATGGGATTTATTTTGTCATGTAATTTTTCTGCCTCTGAATTTCCTGCTTGAATTAATGGCTTTAAGTCATCTACTGCTTCCTGAATTTTACCAGTCTTACTATAACAAATTGCTCTGTTATATAAAAGCTCAGAATTTGATGGGTCAGAATTTAAAAGGCTATTAATTTCAGGTAATGCAGCTTTATATTTTCCAGCTTTTACCAAATTAAATGTTTTGACAGCAGCTATGTCAATTTTTCCTTTCTCAATTTGGTCTTTGTCTGCTTGAGTACTCGCAAATGATAATGCATGTTGAAGTTGTTTATTTGCTTCATCAATTTTATGTGCCTTCTCAAACTGATAACTTTGCTGTATGTAAAAGGCTAAACTATCTTTTCGCTGTTGTTCTTTTTGTTCGGCAATAGCTTTTTCTTTGGCTGCTTTTTCATCAAGCAATTTTTGTTGATAGGTTTCCTGTTTATCAATTTCAGCGTAATGACTAAATACAGGAATTGAACCAAGAAACAATCCACCAACAGCAATAGTTTTAATTTTAGGAGTCAGCCTGAAATGCAATTTTTTTTCCAAAAATTTGTGTCCGGGTGGAACAAGAATAAAACCAATTAATCCGAACAACAAAAGCATTAAAGGATGTTTTATAAAAGCTAATGCAGAAAGAAAAAAGACTGCACCTAAAAGCCACATAATGACATCTCTTGCTGCATTCTTTTTTGTTACTTCATAAACGTCACCCTTAAAATAGTCTGGCAATACTTTAGAGTTGTCGGGAATAAGGTTTGGAACATATCTCATATTTCAGTCAATCTTTTATGATGTCACCCGAAAATGGCTGCTAACGGCTCAGCATTGCTGAAAGTTTGATATTACGATTTTGCCCAACCAATAACTGAGGCTAAATTGAAATACAAAGTTGAAGGTAAAAGTAAAGTTCCATAGCATACGTCAGCCAGACATTGGTTTAGTAAAATTAGTACAGATGCCTTCCGTCAAGTCTGCATTTTCAGTAAGTCTTTTGCTGGCTGTAATGATTCTTTTAAATCAAAGCTGTTTGACAATAATGTTGTGATTGTAATTGTCGCTTGCTTGATTAATTGTCATTTGCCCAGATGTATCAAGCATGTTTAAGTCAGTAACATTTTCTTCAAAAGGAACTTCGTAGTAAACATTAGGAACAGCCTTTTCAAATTCTTGTAAAGCTTGAAGAAACTTTTCAGAAAATCCTACTGATTTTAAAATTTCGTTTCTTTCCATGGTTTTATTTTTGATTAATTAAGCTCCTATCATTACGCATCAAACTGTAGTAATCGGAGACAAATGTCTTATAAATTGGCGTATTTTCAAATAACCAGTAAAACAGAGCCCAAAAACGCTTTATTGCTCTATCTAAGTTAATTGTTTCTGAATGCGTTATTTTTAACTGACAAACAGACCAAGCAGCTTCACGAGTTATTCCTCTACCATGAGACTTCCATAAGGAATGATTACATAACTGATTCGCAATTTGATTAGCTCTTTGTTTTCGTTCATCTGGTGTAACAGGATTGCCGTTAGAATGATTTGCCCATGTTTTAAATTTATAATCGTGAAGATAATTTTCAACTAATTCAACGGAATATTTACTTGCATTAATTGCGTTTCCAATTTCTTTTGGGTCAATTTGACGTAAGATTTGTAAGTCTGTCCAATCTGGATTTAACCCTTTCTTTATCGCAGCTTCACCTTTAGATTGAATGTGTTCAATCAAAGTCAAAATTGATTGTGCAGGGACGAACATTCCATCTTTATTTGGAACTTGTGGGTCAATTGGACCTATGTAAGAATTATTTGTCATAATAATTTCATCCCCAGACATAGCGAAAATTGTTCCTGCGCTCATAGCAATGTCGGGAAGAATGAATGAAACAGTATCAAATCTTGGTCTTAATTTATCCACAAATTTTGCTACTTGCGTCCCTGAACCACCAGGAGTAACCAATATTATGTCAATATGCTTTTCGTTTGCTGGTATTGTGTTCACTAATTCAGAAAAAGGTAAGTCGTCACTGTATTCAATTGACTTGCTTGCTTTAACATTGACATTAACAACATTTGCCAAGTACGCAATAACTGAATGACCTCTTATGTCGCCAATATCTTTTAATGCTCGTCGAATTTCTACGAGAACATTGACGTTTACATTTTTAAGTTGTAATAAACTTTCAAATTCACGCCCATCAATCATGGAGTCAAGCAATGAAACAGTTTGAGGTTGTGGCATTGAATGTTTCTGTTGATTTGGAATTTGAATTGTGGGTTTTTTATTTCTATTTTTACTCATAAGGTTTTGATGCTATTACAGCCAACGCAAAGATTTATGGTATTATACATAGTGCCAAATGTATTTTCAAAAAATTTACCTGCTAAAAAAATCAACAACTTAATGTTATAAATTTTTGATTGTTGTTACAACAATCTATCTTTTTCACTTCTTCCCCGTCACCAATAACTCACAAACTTCAATACCCAACACCTTAGCAATTTTTGCCAACTACCATCCCTGCGATTTTGTGGAAGACTTAAGGGAATGGCAAACGCTTGCCATGATTAATGAACAAAGCGTTTATAATGAAGCGAATGCCCGTGAAGACCTGCTTGATTTTACAGCCGCCCTTATGAAACTGGCAGAAGCTTTATGGATAGTGTGCGATGCCCGTTGCAGCACTGCCAAAATAAAAACCCCCTGGCCTGCCGGTGATGTACAACTGCAGGTGCTGAATGAAAAGGAAAGAGACCGCCCGCACAAGGTAATCCGGCATTGCTGCAGCACATTTACGCAACAGTACGCACAAACCGAACTGTTAGACCTGCTGGATGCTGTGGTAACCTATGAAGGCAGCAGAAAAATATATAAAGGCAGCCTTATATTAATGTACCTGCACCTGGAATACCTGGTTAAGGCGGCATATACCATTTGCCCGCTTCAAAGCCTGTTATAACCTGTGCCTGTGCATAGCCGGCAGTTGCTGCAAGACAAACCAATATTAGTTTCTAATCATAGTTTTAATGTTGACAGTAAGGCAACACAGCCGGCGATTTATTAAATCATTAATAACCCGCCATCAACAATGTAGGAACTGCCTGTAACATAGCTGGCCTCATCTGATAATAAAAAGGCAGCTACGGCAGCGGCTTCTTCAGGTTTTCCAATCCGTTTTAATAATACAGTTGCAGCAAGATTATCTTCAAATTGCTTACGCAACTCCGCAGGAAGGGAAGAACGAAGATTGCTGGTTATAGGGCCGGGAATAAGTGAATTTACCCTTATTTTTCTGGGGGCAAGTTCCGCAGCCCAGCTACGGGCTGCCGATAAAATGGCAGCTTTGGTTGCAGCATATAACGATATGGAAGGCTGGCCTTCATATACAGCGCTGGAAGATGTTACTAAAACGGAACCTCCGTCGTTGATATAAGGAGATAGCACACCCATTTGCAACATTGGCGTAATTACATTTACCTGAAACATCTGGTTCAATGTGTCTCTGTTCATCAGGCTTATATCTCCGCCTGTGGCAAAAGCCGCATTCAGCCAAAGCCCGTCAATTTTACCGGTTTCCTTTACAACAGCAACAAGCCTTTCAGAAGATTGTTCGCTTTCAGCATCATCTTTTATAATTATTGCGGCGCTTCCCAATTTTTCCGCTGCATTCTTTAAATGTTTTTCTGTTCGTCCGGTTATAATAACCTGTGCACCTTCGTTTATTAATCTTTCAGCGCCGGCCAATCCTATACCACTGCTTCCGCCCGTAACCAGGATTGTTTTATTTTCAAATCTTTTCATTTTTGTGCTGCATTCATAAAATTCAGTGTTATTGCTTTCAGCTTCTGTCTTGCTTCAGCATCATAAGCCTGCGCGTATGCCCTTGCTTCCCGCTTTACATTAAAATAGCTGCCGGTAATATTTTTTACATCTTCAGATGTGGCAAGGTAAACTTCAGCATCCGCACCACTTTTTGCTGTACCCAAAGGGCTTATGCCTGCTTCATTAACCATATTGGTGTCAAGATAAGTTCCCGGGTGCAGTGCATTTACAGTAACGTTATCATTTTTCAAATGTTCTGCAAGGTCGAAAGTAAACATGATTAATGCGAGTTTACTTTGCGTATAAGCGGCAGCACTATTAAAGTTTTTTCCCAGCATCACATCATTAAAATTTATAGCAGACTGCCCGGCTGAACTCACATTCACAATGCGGGACGGAGCGGCTTTTTTTATGGCCGGCAACAACAGGTTGGTTAATAAAAAGGGAGCAAGATAGTTTACAGTAAACCTTGTTTCCATACCATCTTTACCGTAACGTGGCGCTGCAAAACCGGCACCTGCATTATTGATAAGAATATTGATTGAATCGTGCCTGGCCAGCATATCGTTCGCCAACTGCCTTACTTCCTGCAAGGAAGAAAAATCTGCAACAAAACCTTCGATATGTTTATTACCGCTATCCTGTTTTATTGCTGCAATAACTTCATCAAGCTTTGTTTTATTTCTTCCGTGAACAATGATGGTCGCTTCCTTGTTTTTTGTTGCAAGCTCAATAGCTGCAAGTTTGCCAATGCCATCTGTTGAACCGGTTATAAATATCGTTTGCATAATTAATAGTTGTTTAATGCATTTACCATTCAATGCCGTTTGCTTAAGATTTATTTTTTAAAATAATCAATCAATGTTGTTTAGTCAGGCAAAAAATATTGAATATAGACATATCATTTTTTGATTTTATCACAGGAAAGAGATTTCTCCTGTCGCCGAAATGACAGTGTAAAACCCTGACTGAATTTAAGAACCAGGCGGTGGGGTTGGTTTTATTAATAATGTTTCCTGCCTGTCATGTCGGGGAACCCTGTCTGCCGCCAGGCAGGAAGACCTTTCCCAAAAATTTATGACAGATTGAATATGCTGAGGCAGCCTTTAACTAAACGATATTGACTTATTATTGATTGAATACAAACAAGGTTTTGCCCTTGCCGGAATCTTGCCCGTTTGATGCCAATGCCTGTCTGAAGCCGGAAGGCGCAAATGTTGCTGCAACCGGCACTCAAATGCACTGTTTGCCATGGCAGCAGTAAGGCTGGTTATCATTTTATTTTTTTCAGCAGCGGTTTGGCCATCCAGAAAATGCCTTATACCAAAACCCTTTAAGGTTAGTTGTTTATATACAAACTGCGCATTATGAAAAGAAACATTGTCTTTGTTTATGGCTGCATATAAAACGATGGTTGCATTGGCCGCCATAATATTTAAAAGCCTGGTTCCAGCTTCCCCGCCCAGTGTATCCAATGCTGCATTTACTCCCTTTTGTTGCGTAACGGACAATATCTGGCCGTCCCAATCATCTTTCGTTATATCAATTACTTCATCCGCACCAAGCTTTTTTAATGCACCGGCGTATTGCATATTGCGTATGGCAAGTATAACTCTTGCCTGCCTCCCTTTTGCCAGTTGTGTTACAATCTTTGCAACGGCCGAACTGCCTGCCGTTATCAGTAACCAATCGTTTTCTTTTACATGAGCAGCCTGTAACAAGCCGTAAGCAGTGAAAGGGTTCAGGCAGAACTGGGCAGCTTTTTCCCTGTTAAAATCTGCAGGCAATACAAATACCTGCGAACTATTGGCAACAACATATTCTGCCCATACATTCATCGAAAAGAAAGCAACGAGGCTTCCTCTTTGTATTCCGGTAACATCGTTTGAAACAGCTTCAACAATCCCGCAGCCTTCCATTCCCGCAGTTTGAGGAAATACCGGCTGAAAGCGGTATTTACCTGTAATGAACAATATATCTGCCGGGTTGATTGGGCTCATTAAAACCTTAATTAATACTTCACCGTTTTTAGGTACAGGTTTATCAGTTTCACATATTTTCAATACATCTTCAGGATTGCCTGTTTTATCAAAAGTTAGCGCCTGCATATATCATTTAATTGTTAAGAATGGTAATGTAGAAAATTTAAGTTTTATATGATTGCAGCCAAATTTATAAACGAGGTTAGGGCGTACTAAAAACTTCCGGAACCCATGCAAAGGCATTATCATGTACTGCGGTATATCCCAGCCCCGGCCAGGGCAGGTGATAAGCAAAGATTTTAATTTTTTCAGAAGCCAGTTGCTGCAAAACTTTCTTTCTTGTGGTAACCGCAAGATCAATGTCCGTATCGCCGGAAAACCCCCATTCGGGATGCGGAAATAATAATACATCTGAGTGTATAAGATCTGCTATATAAATCATCTTTTCATTGCCGGATGTTATAGTGGTTAATGTTAGGCCGGGCGTATGGCCAGGTGCTAATTCAAAGCTGAAAATATTGTATAACCCTTTATCGTAATCCAGGAAATTTATTTTGGGCTTAATAGTTTGCAACACCTGTTTAATACCGCCAAGTAATTGTTGAAGAAAAGCCTTTTCATTCCACAAACCACTTTTGGTAAAATCATTTAAGGTTGCCTGCACCCAGAAATCATATTCTGTTTTGCCGATGTGGATATTTGCATTCGGATATATTAATTGCTGCTGCTTATTAACTAACCCGCCGATATGATCCGGGTGCGCATGGGAAATTATAATATCTGTAAAATCTTCCGGCTTAAACCCTGCATCAGCAAGGCTTTTGGGTAACCATGCGCCATTGGCATCCCCAAAAACCCCAATGCCACAGTCAAGCAGTACCAGTTTATCTTTGCTGTGCACAATCATAACATTCATAGGCATATCTGCAAAATCTGTTGGGCGAAAATTTGCTTCCAATAATTTTCTTACCTCCTGCGCATTGCCTCTTGGCGCCAAAAAAGGCTGCACCGGTTGCTGTATTATATGCCCGTCTGTTACGATGGTAATTTCAAGATCGCCAAATGTAAACCGCCTGTATCCGTTTATATTCTGTACAATGGGTTTATTGTTTTGTGCAATAAAATTTTTGCGAAAAGGTGAAATTACCGCTACACCGGCAAGAGCTGTATTTTTTAATAATGCCCTTCTTTCCATAAATATTAAAAGATTGTGCTGAAAACAATTTACATTTTTGGGGATTAGTGATTCACCAGTTTCATAGCGCCTTCACTGTAACGTTCACCTGTATCAGGATGCTTTTCCAAAATTGTTTCAATAGCATCCAGGTCTCCCGGTGTCAGATCCACATCCACAGCCCCGGCGTTTTCTTCAAGATATTTGATACGTTTTGTTCCGGGAATCGGTATGATATCTTCACCCTGTGCCAATACCCAGGCCAGTGCGAGCTGTGATGGTGTGCAACCTTTTGCTTTGGCTATTGCAGCAAATTCATCTACCAACTGCTGGTTGTTTTGCCAGTGGGCATCATCAAATCGTGGCAATGTTCTGCGGAAATCATCCTGCGCCAGTTTGCTTATGTCTGTTACGGTTGCGGTAACCAATCCTCTCGCTAACGGTGAATACGGGACGAGTGCTATTCCAAGCTCCCGAACAGTATCCAATATTTCACCTTCGATATCTCTTGATAGTAAAGAATATTCACTTTGCAGCGCAGCAATAGGATGTACTGTATGCGCTTTGCGGATTGATTTGGCGGATGCTTCAGACAACCCGAGGTAACGTACTTTTCCTTCCTTTACCAGCTCAGCCATGGCGCCCACCATGTCCTCAACCGGAACGTTAGGATCAATGCGGTGCGCATAATATAAATCAATTGTATCAATTTTTAAACGCTTCAAACTTTTTTCAACGGCTTCTTTTACATATTCAGGGCGGCCATCTAAGTAAGTAGTGTCTGGCGTGCCTGCAAACCCGTTTGAATTTTCTTTTACACGGAAACCGAATTTGGTGGCTATAAAAATTTTATCCCGGTTGGGAACAAGTACCTTGGAAATAAGTTCTTCATTGTGTCCCTGGCCATACATATCGGCGGTATCCCAGAAGTTAATGCCCAGTTCCAGGGCTCTTTCCAGCACTTTTATGCTTTCATTGTCATTTTTGGGGCCGTAGGCAAAACTCATGCCCATGCAGCCTAAACCTATGGCGGAAAGTTTTTCACCGGTGTTTGATAGTTGTCTGTACTTCATAGTTAATAATTTTTATGATGCAAAACTAAACAAGTACTGTACCAGCAGGATTGGAGCATTCAAACCAAAACTTAAGAAATTCAAACAATGTTTGCTTGGACTGGTTCAGTCTTAAAAGACTGAACCAGTCTATAATAAAATAACTCAATCAACAAGTGACTGCCTGTAAGCCTTAGGGTTTGTATTGGTTTGTTTTTTAAAGAAATTATTGAAGTAGGCAGGATAATCAAAACCAAGACTGTAGGCAATTTCAGAAATGTTCCAGTCGGTATGCCTTAATAAAGCTTTGGCCTCTGTAATAATGCGTTCACTTATGTGCGTGGTGGTGGTTTTGCCGGTAACTTCTTTTACAGCGCGGTTTAAATGGTTTACATGAACCGACAAATGCAGGGCATAATCGTTGGCTGTTTTGAATTTGAAATTATGTGCCGGCGAATCAATGGGGAACTGCCGTTCGAGTAATTCCATAAATAAAGAAGCTATGCGGGCCGATGCATTGCTGGGTCTGAAATAAGCATCTGCGGGATGCATTTTCATGGCTTCATGAATAATCAGATACACATAATTGCGCAGCAGGTCGTGCTTGAAAGTATAATCGGTTTCAATTTCATCCAGCATTTTTTCAAACAGGCTGCTTATAAATTTTTGCTGTGTTTCACTGATGAAGAACAATGGTTCACCACCAATTTTAAACATAGGTATATGCGCCAGTTCTTCATGCCGTATAAAATCTTCCTTAAACAAACAGAAGTAACCACTTTGTTCTTCAGAACTTGCTTCCCAGGCGTATGGCACATTCGGATTAGAAAACAACAAAGCTGGTTTGTTTATTTCAATGCCTTTTTCAGCATAATACAAAATACCGGTGCCGATGATGAGTGATATTTTATAATAATCACGACGGCTGTAGGCAGAATGCGATCTGCATAAATAATCTTCCCGCCTATATACGTTGAATAATGATGTAGTGTGTTTGTTACCATTCAGGTCGGTAACGGTAACGTCAGCAGCCCGGTTATTTTTAGTGATCGTTGTTGTACTCATTATGGCTAAATTAAGAAATTCAAGCAAACCTCCTATGTAATTAATTTCCCGAAGCCCTTTCCCCCGCCGGCTTTTTTTCGCGGTTTAAAACCAGCCATATAATAATAAGGCTGAACAGCATAAACAATGCGCCCAGCAAAAACGATACGCCCGGAAACTGAAACGGCGCTTTTGGGCTGGTGAAGAAAGTAAACAGGTTATTCATGAGCAATGGGCCAAGAACGGTGGTGAGGCTCATCAAACTGGTTAATGCGCCCTGCAGTTCGCCCTGTTGGTTAAGCGCTACATGCCCTGCCAATGTTGATTGCAATGCCGGGCCTGCAACGCCTCCCATGCAATAAGGAATGAGAATGGCAAACATCATCCAGGTAGAAGAAGCAAAAGCAAACAATAGCAGCCCGATGGTATATAGGAACAATCCCAGGTAAATGCTTTTTTTATCGCCAATCTTCGGGTTCAGCACGCGGGTAAGCCCCACCTGCACGCCACCTACCAGCACGCCTACTACGGCAAGGGAAACACCCACCAGCCCGGGCGTCCAGTTAAAACGATAGATCGTAAAAAAGCTCCAGTTGCCCTGCACAGCCTGTGCAGCCATGTAAATAAGAAAAAAACCAACGGCGAGCCCGCTGATGGCCGGCGTTTTCCTTAAAAACTGCAATGAACCAAAAGGATTGGCCTTCTTCCAGTCAAAAGGCCGGCGATGGTCTTCGCTTAATGATTCGGGTAAAACAAAAAAACCATATAAGGCATTTAATAAGCATAAAATGGCCGCAGCATAAAAAGGCGCCCTTAATCCCCACCCTGCCAGTAAACCGCCTAATGCAGGGCCGATAATAAAACCCATGCCAAATGCGGCGCCAATCATCCCAAAATTTTTGGCTCTTGTTTCCGGTGTGCTTACATCAGCAATATAGGCAGATGCTGTGGTAAAGCTGGCGCCTGTAATGCCGGCTATAACCCGCCCGAGAAATAACCAGCCAAAGGTGGGCGCCAGGGCAAGAATAATATAGTCAATGCCAAAGCCAAGCAATGATGAAAGGAGCACCGGCCTGCGGCCATAGCGGTCGCTTAAATTGCCTATAACGGGCGCAAATAAAAACTGTGCAACGGCATACGTAGATAATAACAGGCCACCGTAAGCGCTTGCTTCGTTAATGGTAATATTCTTAAGCGCTGCTATCAGCTTAGGCAATACAGGAATGATAAGGCCCCAGCCCATTGTATCAATGAGCAGGGTAATAAAGATAAACCCCACTGCTGCTTTTCGTTCGTTAGCCATTATGTTTTGCGTTTTGCAGCGCAAAGGTGTAAGAAAATTTTTAAGTAAATATATCCTGTGAACAAGATGCCTGTTGCCGGCATATAATTCTGTTCATTTTTTAATGAAATACTTTAATTTCTTTGCATAACGCAACAAATCATAACAAAATGAATCTTGATCTTACCGGAAAAACAGCATTGGTATGCGGCGCATCACAGGGCCTTGGCCTGGCATGCGCCACTGAAATTGCATTGCTTGGCGCCAACGTTATTGCCGTAAGCCGCAGCAAGGAAAAATTGCAGCAGGCTATACAAGACCTTGATACGTCAAAAGGCCAGCAGCATCGTTTTCTTGCACTTGACCTTTCCAATACAGAAGAAGTGATGCATTCCGTTTCTGAACTCCTTCAGGCAGTTGGCACTATTCATATCCTCGTAAATAATGCAGGCGGGCCGCCGCCCGGCCCCATGATTGACACAGATGCTGCTGACATTGAAAAGGCTTTTCGCACACATGTTATCAGCAGCCACATAATGGCGCAGCTTCTTGTTCCGGGCATGAAGGCCGCGGGTTTTGGGCGCATCGTAAATATTATTTCAACTTCTGTTAAGCAGCCGATAAACGGCCTGGGCATCTCCAATCTTGTGCGGGCTGCAGTTGCCAACTGGGCGAAGACCCTGGCCAATGAGATAGCAGGCTTTGGCATTACCATCAACAATGTTTTACCAGGCTTTACCAATACGCAAAGGCTGGATTCCCTTTTAAGTAAACAAGCGGCAGAGCAAGGATTGAACAAAGAAGACTTTATAAAGAAAACAGCAGCAGCCATACCCGCAGGCCGCATTGGCGAGCCATCTGAATTTGGCGCAGCAGTGGCTTTTTTATGTTCGCCCGCAGCCGCCTACATCAACGGTATTAACCTGCCGGTTGATGGGGGAAGAACAGGTTGCTTGTAGAATGAAAATTATATCAACATGAATTGTAATTGCCGCAGATTTTTATCAGTATGTCCTGTAAAAACAGGATCGGGCGATTGATAATGAAAGAGGAGAAATAAGATTTTTCCTGAAAGTAAATTTTCCTGCTGCAAATTTTAGATCATTGCCTAAAGCTAGATTGGCTCAGTCTTTTGAGACTGAGCCAATCTATGTGGAACCCGCAAATTCCATCGGCACGGCAAAGCCGGTCTGATGGCAGATTGGAAGCGTGTATGTACAGGCCTTTATTCTTTCGGTCAGACCGCTGCCGCGGGCCGACCGGTTACAGCATCATTCCGCCGGAAGCTTCAATGCGCTGGCCATTGATCCATCCTGCTTCTTCTGTGCACAGGAAGGCAACAATGCCACCAATATCTTCCGGCTCGCCTACACGCCCTAAAGCGGTAACACTTGCAATTTGTTGATTCACTTCTTTATTATCCCGCGTACGGCCGCCGCCAAAATCGGTGGCAATAGCGCCGGGCGCAACCACGTTTGCGGCGATCCGTCTTGAACCTAATTCTTTTGCCAGGTAACGTGTAAGCGTTTCTATAGCACTTTTCATAGAACCATAAGCGGATGAACCCGGGAATGAAAATCTTGCCAGCCCGGATGAAATATTGATAATGCGGCCGCCATCATTAATAAACGGCAATGCTTTTTGAGTAAGAAAAAATACGCCTTTGAAATGGATATTCATCACAGCATCAAACTGCTCTTCTGTTGTTTCAGCAAAAGGCGCATACAGGGCCGTTCCTGCATTATTGATAAGAAAATCAAAATTGGGGCCTCCTGTTTCCTTGTTTAAGTATGTTGTAAGTTCATTGAAGAAGCCATCAAACTGTTTTATATTGCTGGTATCTAACTGAAAAGCTGCTGCCTTTTGCCCAAGCGATTGAATGGCCGCCACCACTTTACCGGCTTCCTCTTTATTGCTGTTATAGGTTACTACAACGCCCATACCTTTTTTCGCAATATTAATCGCCATGTTTCTTCCAAGGCCACGGCTGCCGCCTGTTACCAAAGCCACTTTGTTTTTTGTGCTCATTATGCTTTAAAATTTTTATACAGCAAAGTTACTGTATGCTGTAAGGGAACTGTTTGCACACATCAATCCAATATTTGCAAAATTCAAATATACAAAATACAGGGTTGTCGCACAGAGAATACACGGAGATAACAGAGGTATTTGTTATTTCTCTGTTTACTCATTTGGCTCTGTGCGAAAAACCTAAGCCCGCACACGCTGTTAACAACTTTAAGAAAATTACTGCAACGCAGTAATGTAGTTTCGCTTTTATGAAGTATTGCTTTTTAATCGCTGCATTATTATTTTCCGGCGCTGCATTCACACAGCCTATGCAGGATGACACAGTATTCAGCAGGGTTACCACAAAAGATGCCAAGGCTGCCCGTTACCGGTATCTCGCAGACACGGCCATAAAACAATACCTGCTGGATCCGTTGAATGAGGATAATGAAGGCGAGTGGAATGATGCTTTATGGGCAATGGAATTACTGCAATATAAAGACGCCTTTACCAGGCAAAAACTTGCAATTGCCTGGAGTAAAGCTGCACAGCAATCCGATTATTTTCAGAAGAATTTACTGGAAACAACTTTCTCTTTGTACAAAACAGAATTTAAAACGCAGGCATTGCAGCTAATGCAGCAAACAAAATCAACTGGCATTTTTATACGCTGTGCGGAATATGTTTTAAGGGCAGATTCCCTGAAAGGGAAAACGATAGTGGCGGCGTTAATTAAACAAAAATTTCCTTACGATAACAGCACGGGCATGCAATTATTAAGAAACCGTGTTTATGCAGGCAGGCCACAGCCACGGCCGCCCATGTATGATATTTTCGACAGCAGCTTTCTGCCCGGACAAACCGTTATTTACAGCCTGCAGCGCAGTAACCGCGATTATGCCGGGCTGGTGCTCATCCGCAAACCGGATGGAACGTTTTTAAAGGATTCTGCCGGCAATTTTTTTCATACATCGCAACTGGCGAGGGCTATAACAGATTATCCTTTTTACATAACCAACGGCAATACGCCGCAGGGCATATTACGTTTTAACGGGTTTGACGTATCCAGGCTTTTATACATCGGGCCAACACAAAATCTGCAGTTACAGTTGCCTTTTGAAATAACCGCTTCTTCTTTTTTTGCTGACAGCAATTATATTGATTCTTCCTGGAGCATAGGTTTATATGCTTCCTTATTGCCGGCATCATGGAAGAACTATAACAGCATATATGAAAGCTTTTATGCAGGCCAGATTGGAAGAAGTGCTATCATTATGCATGGCACCACCATTGATCCGCAGTTTTATAAAGATCAAACTTATTACCCGCAAACGCCATCGCTGGGTTGCTTATGCAGTTACGAAGACTGGGATGAAGATGGTTACAGAACTGTAAGCAACCAGCAAAAAATTGTAAACGCGCTCAACAGCATCGGCAGCAGCGAAGGATATGTTGTTGTGATTGATTTAGACAATAAAAGATCAAATGTTGATATAAGCGAAGTACAGCCGATGCTGAAATAATAAATGGTCTGCATCCCGTAGCCACTCTGTTTAAAATACAATCACTGTTTTGCCAATAGCCTTTCCGCTTTCCTGCAAACGGTGCGCTTCTTTAAGATTTGATGCACCCAGCCCGTGAAGTGTTTTATTCAGTGTTGTTTTTAATGTGCCGTTATCAAACAGGGCCGCTGCTTTATTCAGGATGTTATGTTGTTCTGTCATATCAGTGGTTTGAAAAGTAGAACGTGTGAACATTGATTCCCAGCTAAAGCTTACACTTTTACCTTTCAGTTTGTTTAATGCAACCGGCGTTGCAGCGCCCGTGATGGATGCAATATGCCCCTGCGGTTTTACCAGTTCAGCCATGGCATCCCAATACAGGCTGGTATCGGCAAAGTCAATAATAAAATCAACATATTTAAACCCTGTATTGCGCACTTCACTTATAAGGTTTTTATGATTTACCACAACATCAGCGCCTTGCTGTTTGCACCATTCAACCGTTTCAGGGCGTGAGGCCGTTGCAATAACCTGCAGGCCGGCAATCTTCTTCGCAATCTGTATGGCTATGGAACCCACACCGCCTGCGCCGCCAATGATCAGGATTGTTTTGCCTTTATCTTTTTCATTAATGCGCATACGGTCAAACAGGGTTTCCCATGCAGTAAGCGTTGTAAGCGGCATGGCGGCAGCTTCTGCATCGTTCAGTTTCACTGGTTTATTACCAGCAATCCTTTCGTCTATCAATTGATATTCTGCATTGCTGCCAGGCTTATTAATATCGCCTGCATAATACACTTCATCGCCTTCTTTAAATAGGGTAACTGCACCACCGGCGGCTTCTACAATACCGGCAGCATCCCATCCAATGATCCTTGGCATATCAAGTACTGTATCTTTTGCACTGTTCTGCCTTATTTTATAATCAACGGGATTTACACTGATGGCTTTTATTTTTACCAGCAGGTCATGGCCTGAAGGCTCTGGCGCAGGTATTTCAAAATCAATAAAACTATCTGCCGCTTCCACAGGCAACGATGTCTTAAAACCTACTGCTTTCATGTTTCTATATTTTAAGAATGGCTGTAATATTAACCTGGTAATGCATTAGGCCCAAATATAATTGTTGGCATAACAGATCCCCACATCATTCAGCAATAAAGAAAAAAAGCGCTGCTGTACCGGGCAGTTGAAGCATTCACGATAACCATCTTTTGCTGATAAGCCAACCGGCTGTAACTTTCGCTTTAAAAAAAATAAAACAACATGCAAAAAAAGGTTCGGCGTTATGCTTCCATAACAGGGCTTAAAACAGAAGAGATCGCTTATTACAAAGAGTTGCATATAGCCGTTTGGCCCGGTGTGCTGAAGCAAATAAAAGCAAGCCATATTGAAAATTATTCTATTTACCTGAAAGAGATAGATGGCAAATATTTTCTGTTTAGTTATTTTGAATATACAGGCGATGATTTTGATGCAGATATGAAACGGATGGCGGAAGACCCGGAAACGCAACGCTGGTGGAAAGAAACAGACCCCATGCAAATACCATTAACGGATGCTGCAGCCAAAGGGCAGATATGGAGTTTTATGGAAGAGGTTTTTCATACGGATTAGCGATGAACTTTTTATAAAGAAAAACCGGCTTATCGCCAGGTTGATAAACCGGTTTTGTATCTCTTGTATTAGCTTCATCGGCGCGGCGCAGCCGGTCTGATGGATGTTGAAAAGCATGTATTCCTGTTCTTTAATTCTTGCCAGGCAGCTGTCGCGGGCCGGGCGGGCTTTACAGCGTTATTTTAAACGCTACCGCATATTTGCCAACTGTTTTATCCTGAAGGGAAGAAGGAATGCTTAACGTGGTTGCACCGCCTTCCGTTTTGAATTTAATCTTTTCCTTTGGCTCATCAAGCAATACGATCCGGCTCTTTTTATTCAATGCGATGCCTTGCAGGCTAATATTTGCAGGCAGCACAACCTCATCGGCTTTATCATCACTCAGCACATATACATAAACCGTTTTTTTATCTTTTGATTGCAGGTATAAAACAGGGCCGTCTTCATACGGCGCTAATGGTTTTGTAGCATACACCGCCTCGCCATGCACTTTCATCCAGGCGCCTATTTTTTTTAAGCGGCTGTATGCCGTATCGCTGTAATCGCCCAATGGGGAAGGCCCTATGTTTAATAATAAATTGCCGCCCCTTGACACAATGCGCAGCAATAAATGTATGATGGTATTGGCTGATTTATAATGATCATTCGGCACATAGCTCCATGAATTGCCCATGGTGATACAGCTTTCCCAGGGATAAGGCAATGGCTCTTTCGGAACAGTTTGTTCAGGCGTAAGATAATTTTCAAATTCGCCGCTCACCGTTCTGTCAACCACCATCAGTCCGGGCTGATAACTGCGCGCCATTTTAGCAATATGCGCCATATCAATATCCTGGTTGTACTGAATACCCCGCTGCCATTCAACTGTTTTGTCAACAGTTGACAAAGGCCTTACCCAGCCGCCATCCAGCCAAAGCACATCCACTTTTCCATAACCGGTCATCAGTTCCTGTATCTGGTTATACGTGTAGTCTTTAAATGCATTCCATCTGTCAGGATATTGTGCAGGATCATAATTCACATTCCTGTCTTTTGGCGGAAAGTAAGGCCACCAATAATCCGGCGAATGCCAGTCAGGCTTTGAAAAATAAGCGCCTGTCATAAAGCCGTCTTTACGAAAAGCTTCAAATATTTCTTTTGTTACATTGGCTTTCGGGTTTGAGGAAAATGGCGTTTTGGGCGAAGTGATCTTATAATCGGTTTGCTTTGTATCAAACATACAAAACCCATCATGATGTTTGGTGGTGAATATAACATACTTCATGCCTGCCTCTTTGGCTGCAGCCGCCCATTTATCAGGATTGAAATTAACCGGGTTGAATGTTGTTTGCAGGTTCTGATATGCTTTTACATAATCATAATAGCTTGCAGAATAGGGCCCGCGCCTTTGCGTCCAGCCTTCGTCTTCGGGGCAAATGCTCCAGCTTTCCACCACGCCCCACTGGCTGTATGTGCCCCAGTGCATGAAGAGGCCAAACTTCAGGTCCTGCCATGCCTCTATCTTTTTTTCCACCAGCGTGTCTGCCGGCTTTATATAGGTTGTGTTGAAATTATGCTCCTGTGCATGAACAGCCAATGCAAACAGTAACATACCAATAAGCGGGCATGATCTTCTCATAATTATAGTTTTTACAGCGTGAAATTATGACCGGCCCGGCTTAAAACGTAATATATCGTGTTATAATTTTAACGCTTGTATTTATACGCAGGCAGGCTTAATATTTTTTACTTAGTTCAGACTTGCCGATATTCGCAATATAGAACCGGTTCTTCATTATGCATCTTTCTTTCAACAATACAGAAACAGCATTTGCTTACAAATCCAATAAAGAATTACAGGCCAGCCGCTTTCTTTACGGAACTATGAATTATCCCTGGTTTTCTGCCGTTGGCGTAAGGGTTACGCCTTTTCTAATGAAAACCGGCCTGCCCCTGCATGGCATTATACGCAAAACCATATTTAAACAGTTTGTTGGCGGTGAAACGCTGGAACAAACAGCCGATGTTGCACAACGGTTGGGCGAATACGGCGTACAGGTAATTCTTGATTATGGCGTGGAAGCAAAGGAAGGCGAAGAAAATTTTGATCAGGCAAGGGATCAGTTTATCCATGTGATCAATTATGCAGCCACGCAGCCGAATATTCCTTATATAAGCGTAAAAATAACCGGCATTGCCAGGTTTGGGTTACTGGAAACAATGAACTCTGCGCCGCGTTTGCGCAGCGGCGTTCATGACCATGAAGAAGAAGATGCAGAATGGGAAAGGGTGCGGGAGCGCATGTATGATATTTGCGAGGTGGCTGCAGAAAAGAATATTGGTGTTCTGATTGATGCCGAAGAAAGCTGGATACAAGATCCTATTGACCGCCTCTCTGTGGAAATGATGGAGATATTCAACCGCGAAAAATGTATTGTATATAATACCATCCAGCTTTACCGGCACGACAGGCTTAGCTTCCTGAAAATGTACCACAGCATTGCAAAGCAGAGAGGGTTTATACTGGGTGTAAAAATTGTGCGCGGTGCCTACATGGAAAAAGAAAGGGCAAGAGCGCAGCAATACGGTTACCCTTCGCCTGTGCAGCAGGATAAATCTTTTACCGACGGCGATTACAATACAGCCGTTGAATATTGCATTGACAATATAAACGACATTGCTACCATCGTTGCCACGCATAACGAATACAGCAACCTGCGCGCTGCTGAACTGCTTGATGAAAAAGGCATTCCGCATAATCATAAGCATATACATTTTTCGCAGTTGTACGGCATGAGCGACAATATAACTTTCAACCTGGCCAATGCCGGTTATTCCGTAAGCAAGTATTTGCCGTTTGGGCCCATACGCGATGTAATACCGTATTTAATGCGCCGCGCCCAGGAGAACAGCAGCATTAACGGCCAAACCAGCCGGGAAGTAATTTTAATACGCACCGAATTAAGGCGGAGGGCAAAAGTGGCCAAAGCTGACAAACATGCTAAAATGAAACCTGCGCTCACAGCCGGCCACTCACTTAAAGCATAACAATTTTAGTTAATGCAGCATTATTTCCCCGCGCCCAAAAAATTATGCCTTTTTTTTGAAGAATAACCAATTCGCATTTACTTTGTATTTCAAAGTGCTTTTATGAATGAATCTGAAAAGCTTTCCAGCGACCTGCGGGATATAAAACAAATGATGGAACGCAGCAGCCGTTTTATAAGTTTAAGCGGCCTGAGCGGCATTTCAGCCGGTGCATGCGCTTTAATTGGCGCAACTGTTTCAGCAGGCATCATAGAAAGAAATAAACTGGCCGTACATAATTTAAAGATATCGCTTGCCGGCGCAGATTCAATTCTTTATGGAGATTTTTTGCACAGCCGCTTATTCCAGGTGGCAATGCTAACCTTTATAGCGGCGCTGGCATCAGCTTTCCTCTTTACCTATCAGCGCAGCAAAAAAACAAATACGCCTGTATGGGGCGTTACGGCAAAGCGGCTTATTATTAACGTAACAGTGCCTGTTATAACGGGCGGCTTTTTTTTATTGGCTTTAATTAATAACGGCGTATTCGGTTTTGTTGCACCCGGGTGTTTAATATTTTACGGGCTTGGCGTATTAAATGCCAGTAAATACACGCTTCCCGAAACAAGGTACCTTGCCTATAGTGAAATTTTATTAGGGCTTATAAATTTGTGTTTCATGGGATATGGTTTATATTTCTGGGCAGCAGGTTTTGGGCTGCTTCACATTATTTATGGCAGTTTTATGTGGTGGAAATATGAGCGAAACTGAAGAAGCAAAGCATGAAGAATCCGATAGAAAACTTAAATAAAACGTTTGACAGCCGCATACGGTTAGGCATAATGAGCGCGCTTATGGTAAATGCTTCCATCAACTTTAACGATCTGAAGCAACTGATAAACGTTACCGATGGCAACCTGGCCAGCCACATAAAAGCATTGGAAGAAAGCGGCTATATTAAAGTGCAGAAAGGCTTTATCGGCCGCAAAACAAATACGCTGTATTCGGCAACAAAATCTGGGAAAAAAGCTTTTCGCAGCCATTTGTATGCATTGGAACAAATGATTAAAAACATAGAATAAATTTTTTTATCAATATACTTTGCAGTTCAAAGTGCTTTTGAAAATGTATAATAAAATATCAGCTTCTTCCGTTGCGCTTACATTATGGCTGCATTCAGCATCAGCCTTATCTGTCGGTATATGTATGTATTCACTTTTCAGAAGTATTTCTTTCAGCCCGATAGTGCTGGTTGTATCAGCCGGCGGAAGCATCCCGGCCTTTCTTGTTTTGCTGATATTTTTACCGGTTATAAATAAAATCACCTGCCGCTATGCAAACAAGGTAACATTTTTAATTGCCTTATTCATTGCAATCGCAGTGGCGTATGGCATTTCCTGCAGCTTTATTATTGCCAATCCCTTTAGGGAATATGGTTCTTTTCTGTCTTTTTCCAAAATGACAGGTTTATGTTCCGCCTGTGTTTTCGCCGCTATTCTCATTGCTTTCCTTATTAACCAGAAACACATCAAACAATATTTCTCATCAAACAAAAACATATATACTATGCAAGAAAATCCTGTGCAGGCTGTTGCACATACCACCGGCAATCCGGTGGCTAATAAAACCTGGATAAAAGCGCTTGTTACTGCAGGCCTTATTTTGATAATGCTCATACCAACTGTATTTGTTTACAACCTTGTTGAAGAAAGACAGGCGCGGCAGGAGGAAGTAAAAAAAGAAGTAAGCAGCAAGTGGGCAGGGCAACAAAATATTACTTTCGCTTACCTGTATATGCCTTACAGCGCAACAATGCAATCAAACGGCAAAGCCATTGCAGAAGAAAAATCTTTTTTAATTCTTCCTGAAAACCTGGATGTGAACGGCACTGTTACAGCAGAACAGAGAAAGCGCTCCATTTACAGCGTGCTTTTGTACAACAGCGCCTTGCAGGTAAAAGGCAATTTCAGCATAACGGTTCCTGAAGGCATTGATGCATCTGCCATTGACTGGGCAAACTCAAAACTATGCTTTGGCATTTCCGATTTTAAAGGTGTTCAGCAAAAAATTACCGCGACCATTGATAATATTCCCTGCGACCTTTCTGCCGGTTTGCCCACAAATGAAATAGATACCACAGGCTTATCAGCTTCCATACATTTAACGGCAGAAAATTTGGGCAGGGATGTAAGCTTTGAGCTTCCTTTAAAAATTAAGGGCAGCGATCAATTGCATTTTGCGCCGCTGGCCGGCAATAGCCGGTTTAACATCACATCAAACTGGGACAGCCCTTCATTCGACGGCAACGTTTTACCGGCAGAACGAATACTTGACAATAAGGGGTTTGAAGCAAGCTGGAACTTTAATAAAGCCAATCTTCCCTTCAATACAGTTTTAAAAAACTTCAATTTTAGGAAGAATGATTACGCATTCGGCGTAAGCCTTTTGCAGCCTGCCGGCCAATATGCAAAAACAATGCGCTGCGTTAAGTATGCCCTTTTATTTATCGGCTTAACGTTCTCCCTTTTTTTTATTGTTGAAATAATGCAGCAGAAACCTTTCCATCCGGTGCAGTATGTATTGGTGGGCCTGGCGCTTGTTGTTTTTTATACATTGCTGTTATCAATAAGCGAATTCCTGCAGTTTGATTTTGCCTATTTCATTGCATCCGTTTCAACTGTTTTATTAATAACATTATATGCAAAAGGACATTTTAAAAGCTGGAAAACGGCTGGTGTTTTTGCGGCTTCCATTGGCTCTATCTACGGGTTCATATTCGTGCTGATAAGGCTGGAAGATACCGCCCTGCTTGCAGGAAGCATCGGCTTGTTCTGCATACTGGCGCTGGCCATGTACACAAGCCGGAAAATTAACTGGTATGGTAATACCACACCGGCAAATACAGCGCTGTAAAATTTTCGCGCCGGATTCAAAGCTTTTGTTAATATACTTTGAAAAACAAAGTGCTTTTAAATTATTGGCTATTTTTGATATTCATAACAAAAAGATACATGAACATGCTACCGGTTAAAATAGCGCTCCGCTCTATGCTTTCCTTGCCCGTGTTAAGAGAAGCTGGTTCACATTATATGCTTACACTGGGCATTATAGCCTATTTAGGAGTTCTTTGGATAGTGCTGAAAATTTTTCAATATAATAAAGTAGAAGACTAAGCAATAAAAGAAAGATTCATGACACAGAATTCCCGGGCCATTGTTTACAGGCAGGCATTAAATAAAACTTTCACCACAGCGCTGAATGGTATATGTTATTTTTTTAAAACAGAGCGCAATGGTAAAATTCAGGCGGTGGTTGCATTATTTACCATACTTGCTGCTTGCGCCCTGCACATTTCTGCTATTGAATGGGTGCTGGTTTTATTTTGCATTGCATCAGTAATTGCGCTGGAAATGGTAAATACGGCGCTTGAGCATTTGTGCAATCATGTTCATGAAGATTATCATCCTTCCATTAAAATCATAAAAGATGTTGCAGCCGGCGCCGTGCTGTTTGCATCCATCATAAGTGTAATTACAGGGCTGATCATTTTTATACCGAAAATATTGCCAATGCTATAATACATAGCCGGGCATTCATTAAAACATTTTATGAAACTAAAAAAATTAAGCGATACAAAGAGGCTCATTCTTATTTCACTGGGCTTTACTTTATCATTGCTTTTCGTTCGCGTGTTTTATACAGGTGAGCTGGCTTATTTCTTCTATCCCTGGAATTTATTCCTGGCAACAGTACCGCTTTTTTTCAGCAGTTTATTAAAAAGGCAAACAACGCTTAATTATAAAAGCATTTTATACTTTGTTCTATGGCTTTTGTTTCTGCCTAACGCTCCATACCTGGTAACAGATATTTTTCATTATGAACAAAGGCCGCCAGTGCCTGTGTGGTTTGACCTGGTGCTGGTGGTTTCCGGCGCCTGGAACGGTATTTTATTGTGCATGCTTTCGCTATTCAGTGTTGAAAAATTTATAAGAAAAGTGTGCAGCAGAAAATATGTGGATTGTATAATGCTTTCCATTCTTGCAGCCTGTGGTTATGGCATTTATATCGGGCGCTTTCTCCGGTTTAACAGTTGGGATGTTATAACAGACCCGGCAGGGCTTTTAAAGGCTTCCACACACCATATACATCATCCCGTTCAGAGCCTGAATGTTTGGCTGTTTACTTTTTTGTTCGCCTCGTTTCTCAGCATTGTTTATTTCACCATAAAAAAACTGCCGCAGGCTTTGCCGCCGCGGCAGTTTTAGTACTATTTTAAATACTAAAAATCAAATCCCAGAGAGAAATAAAACATCGGGCTTCCCCTGAATATGCCCCGCATTTCCCAGGCCACATCTGCCCTTAAGAAATAGCCCAGCAATGTGCTTCTGGCTCCAAACCCGTACCCGCCTGCAAACGGGCCTATACCGCCGGCTTTAACCCGTACTGTTAAAGGGCTGGTTCCCTGAAATTCCATAGACTCGCCCTCGTAAATCATTGTGGGGCGTTTTATATTGCTGAGGCCGCCGCTCCAGGCCGTGCCCAGGTCAATGAACTGCACTAACTGGAAATTTCTTAAGAAAGCATTGTTGATAGGGCTGTTAAAAAATGTGGAAAACACGGGCAATCTCAGTTCGCTGTTCAGCACAAGGTTGTTGCTTCCGTTGGCAACATTCTGTTCAAAGCCGCGCAGGTTCAGCGCCAAAGTTTGGAAAGCATAATTCACTGTGGGGTCAGCTGTATTTTTTTCATTGAATTTCGGGAAAACCCATCCGTCTGCTCCGCCGAGATAATAAATGAGCTTCGACTGGCCCAGTGAAAAATCGCCGGCGCCTCTTACGGCCCATATAAAATTCCTGTAAATCTTTACGTAGTTGCGTGCATCAAACCCAATATTCATTACGGTCTTCATGGTCTCCGAGCTCTTATTGGCGGGCAAAAAGAATTCGGTATATATCTTCCAGCGCAAGCCGTTCCATATATTCTCTGTTGGGTTTATCGTATTGTCATATACATATTCCAGCCTTGCCTGCACTGTATTTGAAACAGAATCTTTTTCTTTCAAAGCATCGGGATAGCTGTAGCTGCCAAGGTATAGCGGGCGTAAAATACCAATATCTTTTCTAAGCCCAACCGTCATGGCTAATCGTTTTGTTTCATCAAAAGGATAAGAAACATTAGCCTGGTAAATATTGGTAATAACCATGTTGTCTATATAATTCCTGTCAAGGCCGCTTGAATCAGTGCCTTTAAAAAAACCATTGTAGTTGGTAACATTGCTGCGATAATAAGTTAAGCCCCAGTCTATCCGCCTCCTGTAATTCTGGTAAGAAACAAATACATCTTTATCGGTTAAGGAAGTGCCCAGCCTGATGCCGCCGATGAGCTTTACATCTTCCATAATATCGCTTACGCCTACGCGGAAAGTGAAACTTACCGCATCGCTGTTGTTTAAATAGATCGGGCCTGTCTGATCATAACCGCCATAAGGCTGGTAACGGTTTATCAATATATTATTGGTAACACCGGCCAGTACGTAATCTGCTTCAAATTTTTTGCGGTAATCAAACAGCTTTGACTTTTCCAGGTAATTAATACGGGGAACAACGGGCTCACCTGAAGCAGCATCCGCTTTACCAGTAGCAGAAGAATCTTTTTTCTCATCTTCAAATTCATTCTGAAACTGGTTTTTATTTTCGGGCTGTGGCGCTTCCTCCACCTGCACGTTTGCAGCGCCTGCCAGTTTTTCGGCGGTTATCATCCTGCGTATATAATCCGTGGGCCTTGCATTTATATTGCGTTTGCGCAGCGCAATAGAATCAACGCGCAGCTTGTATAAAAATTTGTATTCGCCTTCCTGCCTCACTTCGCTTACCTGGTCGTTGTTGCCGGCTACCTTTGTTTCCTGCAGGCTGCTTTGATAATTGGTTATAGGAAAGGTGTAAGTGCTGTCCTGGTACACTTTAAAATAGCTAATGCTGTCCGGCCCGGCTTTTTGCCATGCATGCAGTGCTGAATCCATTTCTTTCGCGTCGGGATTGCGCAACACATCATCGCCAATATAATACAGGGTATCCAAACCGCCCGTTTGCGTGGTAAAGAAACCTGCCCACCGGTTGTTGATACCGTTTTCATCGCTTACAAACGTAAAATGATTCTGATTGTATTGCATAGGATAACGGGCGTCGCCATATTTCATATTGGTGAGCTGGGTTATTTGCCTGAACTCGCTGTTGTTATTAATATCAGCAAGGAAGATGTTGAAATGATTGCGGCTTGGCAACACGGTATCTGTATTGGGCGCATTTATGCCCGGCCTGTTGGAAGCGAAAATAATACCCAGCCTTCCCGGGAAGGCAACGAATGTGGGATCGAGATCGTCATACACATCGTTTGTTATCTGCTTTATTTTACCGTTATCAATCCTGTAGGTATAAATATCGCTGTGGCCATTATTAACGGCGCTTAATAAAAGTGTATTGGCATCGAAAATAAAGCCCGCATCCAGCACCTGGTTAAAACCTTCAATTTCTTGCTGAAAACGTTTAATGTTGGCAATCACATCATATACAAACATGTAGGTTTTGCCTTCTTTGGTGTAAATGCACAGCAGGCGTGAGCCTTTTCCATCCCAGGCCAGTATGGGCATATTTGGGTTCATGTCGCCCACTATGGTGCGCACACCATAATCCAGCAATGTTTTTTCTTCATAAAAATTATTGAAGTATTTAACTCTGTACTTGCCTTTTGTAAACTGCACTACGGCGTATGAATTATTTTTTGGGTTGGGATTGGCGGCAAAATGATAGAAATCGCTTTTGTACAGATCCTCCACTACAGCAAGTTTGCCGCGCGGGGCATTGCGGCGTTGCTTAATGTCTTCCACATAGCGCTGCTGCTCTTCTTCCATAAAGTCTGCCAGTACATATTTGAACTTCTTTTTAGCAATGCGTGTTGATGCAGCGTTTAAGCTTTTATACAGCCTTGCGAGGTATAAGAAGTAAGTAACATTCTGCGGTTTATACTTCCGGGCTATATAGTACCAGAATGCATGGCCTGCCAGCAGCGGCTTGTCAAAGGCAAACTGGTAAAAATTGTTGTAATCGCCGCTTAATATCACATTCTTTAATTCATCATCCCTTTCTATGCTCCAGTGTTCGGCTACATAATCCACATAGCCATCGGTTAACCATTTGGGCAGATCGAGCAAGGCCTGATTACTGGCAAACTCGCCCACAGAGGCGCCAAACAAAATATTATCGGTCAGTATCCTGGCAATGGCCTGCCTTACTTTAAGGCGGAATGTATTATGGTTGCCGTCAAAATACAGGGGGATTTTATTGTTCACAAGCGTTGTTAAGCCGCCGGCATTCTGCCAGTCAATACCAAGGCCAATATTACTGGTTTTGTAGTCGTCGTAATTGTTATAAATCACAATGGTTGCCCGGCGCTGCAAAGAGTAATCCACTTCGTTCTCTATAGAATCCAGTTCTTCTTCGGCAAGCTGCACTACAAATTTGGCAAGTTCCAGGCCGCCTTCATTATAGTAAATATTAAAATTGGGGCTTTGATAAAACTTCCACGAAAATTTTTTGTATTGAATCCTGTTCTTTCCAAATTCAACCGTATTAACCTGTGCTGAAAGAAAAATTGGCAAAAGCAGCAGCGATACACTTAATGCGAAACCGTTTCTTAACCCTTTATTTTGCATATCTATCTTTGAAATCTTAAAATTAGCATAATAACTTGTAAAGCATTTGCAAACAACATGATAAAAGTAGAGCATTTTACATTTAATCCCCTTGCTGAAAATACCTACGTTTTGAGCAACGAAAAACAGGAAGCACTTATTATTGATCCCGGCTGTTATTTTACAGAGGAAGAAAGAATACTTCAGCATTATATAATAACCAGAAAATTAAAACCGTTGCTGTTGCTGAATACACATTGTCATTTGGATCATGTTTTTGGCAATGACTGGGTATATAAAACATACGGGCTTGAACTGCATCTTCATGAAGGCGAGGTGATGGTGCTGCAAACAGCCCCGGCATCAGGCAACTTGTACGGGCTTGGGTTTACAAATTATAAAGGGCCATTGCATTTTTTAAAGGAAGATGATGAGATTGCTTTTGGAAATGATAAGCTCAAAGTTTTGCTCACGCCCGGCCATTCGCCTGCCAGTATTTGCTTTTGTTGCCAGGCGCAAAACTTTATTATTGGCGGCGATGTTTTATTCCGGGAAAGCATAGGCCGGTTTGACCTGCCGGGCGGCGGCGAGGAAACGCTTTACAAAAGCATAAGAGAAAAACTGTATGTTTTGCCGGATAAGACCATTGTTTACCCTGGCCATGGGGAGCCCACAACAATCGGCCATGAGAAAAAATTTAATCCATTTGTGCGGCCATAAAAGGTTTTGCCTGGCGATGGTGTTTACTTTGCAGGTATTTTGCATGAATAATTTCGCTCATGGGTTTCCGGTACACTTTACTTTCAATCCATGATATTACATCCAGGTACGAGAAGGCCCTTGTTTCAAAACGGTTTTTCTCAAGGTGCTTAATTCTTGATAAAAATATTTCCAGTTGCGGCTTCATTTGCCTGGTTGAAACCTTGAGGGAATTTCGTATAAACCGGAATATTTCTTCTTCCACCACAGATAAATTTTTCATCTTGGCCATAAACCGGTACACAGATCTTGTGAGCGATTCAATGATGGTATCATTGCCCAATTCATAATGCGCCATTAAATGCAGCAGCCGGGCATAACATTGCAGATCAATGCGCAGGTTACCGTGATCGTTAATAACACGCTGCAGGTAATCTATACAGGTATCATAATTGCCGCTGCCGAAATACAATACCGCAAATTTGTAATTAAAAACAAGAATGCGGTGCAGGTCAACATACGCAGCATATTCTTCCAGGCCGGCTTCTATGCCTGACACCAGTTCAAGCCCTTTGGAAAAAGTTCCGGATATTAAATGCCAGTTTATTTCTGCAGCGCTTATATAAATAAAGGTATGCACACGAAAATTATCGTGGGTGCTGGAGGATGGCGTGGCGGCAAACTTTTCAAAACGCCTGAGCATTTGCTGGAACATTTCATAATGACGGAGATTAAACAAGGCATTCAGCAGTGTATGCATGCCTTTAATATAATGGCCTGTTTCAACAGTAATCATTTCAGGCTCTTCATAAAACAGGTCAACCCATTTTTTGCTATAACGATAGTACATTAAAAAGTCCTGCCGTATGAAGGCGTACCAGCAATAGCTTTGATAGAGGTAGAGCCGTTCATAAAAATCTGTAATGCTGTCAATGTTAGGGGGAAGCATTTGTTTAAAGAAAGAGCGCACGCCTTTTTCATCTTCAATATTTCTTGCATAACCGTTTTGCACGTACCAGCGGTATAAAAGCAAGGCAAGGTTTGACAGCTTAATTACATTATTGATGTGCTCCCCAATATCCAAAGCTTCGTGCGCAAGTAATTCTGTTTTTTCAAGTGTGCTTCTTGTTATATGAAGCGTTTCAATTTTCTTTTCAAGCGATATTACCTGGGCCAGGAAATTATACTTATGGTTTGTTTTTGCCAGTTCTTTTGCTTTTTCGAGCATTTTAAAACTTTGAATCTTCAGGCCTTTATAATACAGCACCCTGGCATTGTCAAGCAATTCGCTTAACTGCAGATCAATATTTACGGTGGTTTTAAGAAGCCTTAAGCTTGCCAGCAATTGTTTGTATAAATGCGCTTTTAAATTGGCGAGCTGCGGCTTGGTAACAGGCTTTAAACGCTTCATTAAAAGCTTCTCGTCGTAATCATCCATTTTATCAAGCGCATCAAATAGCTGTATTATTTTAAGGTTCTCATTAGAGGAACTTCGTTTTATATATAACTTAAAATGCCGCTTTTCAGCCTTCTCGAGGCTTTTAACCAGCTGAAAAAGTGCATCTGTAAATCGGTTGGACATCATAATGAAAATTCTTATAAAACCCTTGTCCATCAAAGGTTTCAAGTTTTTTTTAACGCTTTTGCCGTAATCAAATTACACTAAATTTTGTTTTACCCGAAATAACCGGCGAATTAATTTCATACCGATTTAGTATTTCAAAGGCAAACAAGCGGTAGAGAAGCAATGAAAGAGGCCTGAAACTAAATCAAAAAAAATTATTCAAACTTTTTCATATGGCAAGCAATCGTTAGAGGCCAGTCCGTTTCTACGGAAGGGCCGTTTTTTTTGATGGCTGCTAAGGTAACTGATAGTTTTGGTTTTTTATTCTTCTTATATCTATTTCTTATATCTTTCTTTCCGGCAATTATTGTACCCGCAGTAAAAATACTATTAAAAACAGGTTGGGCATCATAATGTAAACTATCCTGAAATGCTTTACCAGCAAGGGTTTCAGCGGATTTATACTTGTTTTGCGATAAGCAAATAGCCTGAATCTTTGTTTTCACACAATAAACCGGGGGGCTAATTTTACACCGGTTTAGTAATAAAAAGGCAAGCAACCGTTAGAGAAGCAACCGAAGAGGCCTGAAAACTAAATTATAACAAAGGAATTTTTGAACTTTTTCATATGGCAAGCAATCGTTAGAGGCCAGTCCGTTTCCACGGAAGGGCCATTTTTTTTGGCGGGTGCTAAATTAACAGTTAATCTTATTACTCCAAATATTTTTTAATATTTTTTTATTGTATCCTTAAATAAGGCTTAACATGACTGTAAAAACAAGTTGGGCATCATAATACAAACGCTTCTGAAACGCTTTAGCAATAAGGGTTTTGGCCAATTCACACGCATTTTGCGGTAATCAAATTGTTTCAATCTTTGTTTTTGCCCAATAAACCGGCGGGCTAATTTTACACCAGTTTAGTAATAAAAAAGGCAGGCAACCGTTAGAGAAGCAACCGAAGGGGCCTGAAAACTAAATTATAACAAAGGAATTTTTGAACTTTTTCATATGGCAAGCAATCGTTAGAGGCCAGTCCGTTTCCACGGAAGGGCCATTTTTTTTGGCGTAAGCCAACTAACGGCTCATTTAATTGTGTTGCTTACCCCGCTTTTTTTTCCAAATATCAAAAATTCCCGGGAAGCAGAGTCGCTGAATTGAAGCAATTCACACTATCTTTCGCCTTCAACTACAATTATGTCAGCATTTGAAGTTATTGGAGGAAAAAGATTAAAAGGAGGCATTACGCCGCAGGGCGCAAAAAACGAAGCTTTGCAGGTTATTTCTGCTGTTTTACTTACTGCAGAAAAGGTAACGATAAAAAATGTTCCTGATATACTGGATGTAAACCGGCTGATTGAATTACTGCAATTGCTTAATGTAAAGGTGGAACGCCTTTCTAAAAACACTTATACTTTCCTGGCAGATGATGTAAACCCTGATTATTTCGGTACCAGCAATTTCAGGGACAAGAGCAGCAAAATGCGCGGTTCTGTTATGGTAGCAGGCCCCATGCTTGCCCGTTTTAAAAAAGCCTATATCCCAAAACCCGGTGGCGACAAAATTGGCCGCAGAAGGCTTGACACCCATATAATAGGGTTTGAAAAGCTGGGTGCAAAATTTGAATACGACGAAAAGCTGGATGAATTTGTATTAAAAGCGCCTGAGCTTACCGGTACGTATATGCTGCTGGATGAGCCCTCCGTAACCGGAACGGCAAATATTGTAATGGCCGCAGTTATGGCAAAAGGCACCACCACCATTTACCACGCAGCCTGTGAGCCCTACCTGCAGCAACTGTGCAAAATGCTTAACGGCATGGGTGCTAAAATAAAAGGTATTGGCAGTAATTTGCTGGAAATTGAAGGCGTTGAAAAATTACATGGCACTCAACATACCATGTTGCCGGATATGATTGAAGTAGGAAGTTTTATCGGGCTTGCCGCCATGACGCAGAGCGAGATAACCATTAAAAATGCAGGTATCAGGCACCTTGGCATGATACCCGATAAATTTCAGCAGCTTGGTATAAAGATGGATTTCCGCGGAGACGACATTTACATTCCGCAGCAGGATTTGTATGAAGTGCAGCGCTATTTTGACGGCAGCACTGTAACTTTTTCCGATCACCCGTGGCCGGGGCTTACACCCGATTTGCTGAGCATTATTCTCGTTACTGCCATTCATGCAAAAGGCAGCGTGCTGATACACCAGAAAATGTTTGAAAGCCGGTTGTTTTTTGTTGATAAGCTGATTGATATGGGCGCTCAAATAATCCTTTGCGATCCGCACAGAGCCATTGTATTAGGACTGGAAAGAAAGCAGCAGTTGCGTGGTGTAGTAATGTCAAGCCCTGATATTCGTGCTGGCGTTTCACTGCTGTTCACGGCTCTAAGCGCAAAAGGAAAAAGCGTTATACAAAATATAGAACAAATACATCGGGGATACCAGGATATCGAAGCACGTTTAAGAAGCCTGGGCGCTGACATAAAAACGGTACATTAACCTCGTGTTACCAAAAACAAGCTGCTAAAGCTTTCGTAAACCAGGCAGAGAAGAAAATAATAACGGCGGGCTATGATTTTAAAACCTGTCAGCTAAAGAGATTTGAATAACTGCATAAAAAATGTGCCACGAAAAGCAGGAGGAAGCCAATAATGCCACACATTAAAAAGCCCCGCAAAAAGCGAAGGCTTGTAATGTATTGTTTTAACGGAAACAAATTTTAGTAACCATCATTCTGCACCAGGTTAGGATTGGCGCCCATCTCAATCAGCGGAATGGGGTTTATCCAATGGTCTTCCGTGCAGTTTGAATAATCCATTTTGATGGCGCTGCTTTGCGTACCGTCGGCACAGGTGTAATAATATTCGCTGAGCGACTGCATAACGGTCGAGGCAACGCCGGCGCGCACCAATGCATCCCACCGGTCTGCCTCAAAAGCCATTTCCAGCCTTCTTTCATTCAAAATATAATCCCTCGCTTCTGCCTGTGTTATGCTGGTGCTGATGGCCTTTAAATTTACCCTTGCCCGTATAAGGTTTAATGTTTCAATCGCATCCTCCGTGCTGCCCAGTTCGTTCTGCGCTTCGGCCTTCAGCAGTATAATGTCGGCCAGGCGCAGCAAATAATAGTGGTCGCCGCTGGCCCAGTCATCAGGATGCTTTTGTTTATAGTTGAAGGGAATGGGCGTGTCTTCGTCCTGGCAGGGGTTCCAGTTCTCGTCGGCCCAGCTTATCGGGTCGCCATTAGCATCCCTGTCCATAAAAATGATGCTGGCATTTTCGCGTATGGTATCTCCTTCCGCTTCGTACGCGCTCACCAGGTTTTTGGAAGGCACACAGTATTTCTGCCAGCCATCTTCAGGCGCCAGATACAATTCCACACCCCAGTTACCGGCGGTGGAGCTACCGCTTTCAAACGGCACTTCCAAAATGGATTCGTCATTAAAATAATGATCTCCATCAAATAACTCGGCAAAGCTGCCCTGCAGGGCATAACCGGCCGCGCTGTTGATCACTTCATTGCAATAATCCAGCACTTTGCTGTAATCGCGGTCGCTGCGCTGCGCCCACACCTTTGCCAGCAAAGCATTGACTGCGCCTTTGGTGGCGCGGCTTTTATTGGTGGCTGCCGTGTTGGCGGTGTATGTGTCGTCGGCAGCGCCGGAATAAGTATCGGGCAAATCGTCTGCGGCCGTTTGCAGGTCGGCCACAATCTGGTCATATACTTCCGTTTCCGTAGCCCTGGCCTTTCTTGTTACGGCAGGATCGGCCGTATTTGACTCCAGCTCCAATGGCACGCCGCCAAACAGTTTTACCAACTGATAATAATGAAAAGCCCTTAAAAAACTGGCTTCGCCAATTATCTGCTGGCGGCGCTCATCGGTAAGCGCCGTATCAGAAATGCCGCCTATTTTATTCAGCAAAATATTGCACCGGGCAATGCCATTGTACAAAGCCGTCCAGTTGGCATAATTGTGGGTATTGCTGGCAGGCAGGATAAAGCGGTCGTAATCGTAAAAAGTTTCTTCATTATAGCCGCCGGGATAAGCATTGTCTGACCGCACATCGCTCAGCATCACATTTTCCCACTGGTAATAGTCGCTTGAATAAAAAGTGTTATAGCAGCCCAGCAAGGCTTTCTCCGCATCATCGGCCGTGCTGTAGGCATTGCCTGTTGTTTCAGATGTTTTTGGCGTATCGTTCAAAAACTTATTGCAGCTGGTAAGCGTTAGTATGAATGCAGGTATATAGATGAGATATTGTTTCATTCGTACAAGTTTTATTTTTTAATGGTCTCATGAAACCTCGCTATGCACATTCCCTCCCGAAACTGGTTCGGGACAGGCTGTGTGAAAAAAATTATCATGCTCGGTTTCATTATGCAGTTTTTTTACAATTAGAAAGTCACATTTAAGCCAATGATGAAATCCCTTGATTGCGGGTAGGTGCCAAAGTCAACACCGGGCGCCGTGTTTTGGTCTGTGGTTGACTGGCTTGCGCCGCTGAAGGCGCTTACATCAGGATCGTAGCCTGAGTATTTGGTAAACGTGAGCAGGTTCTCGCAGGTAAGGTACAATTTGCACTGGCTCACTTTCACTTTTGCCAGTGAAAATGCCGGAACCGAATAGCCCAGCGTAAGCGCTTTCAGCCGTACATAAGAACCGTTCTCTATGAACCTTGTGGAAGGATAAGCATTTGTCCAGTCGTTGGCCGTAGCCCTTGGCACATTCGTTACATCGCCTTCTTTTTCCCATCTTTTTAAAACTGTTGCGCTCTGGTTCATGGCCAGTGCCATAGATTCAGACAGGATGCGGGTGGCATTGAACAGGTGGCTGCCCTGTACGCCCTGGAAGAAAACTTCCAGCGTGAAATTTTTATAGCGGAAATTATTGGTAAAGCCAAATACATATTTCGGGTTGGCGTTGCCAATGATGCCAATGCTGTCTTCGCTGCCATCGGCGGTTTGCAGAAAGTTTATATCGCCGGTTTCAGGATCCACGCCCAGGGAGGTTTTACCGTAAAACATTCCCAAAGCATGGCCTTCCGTTACAATGGCGGTATAAAAATCATCGCCCGAAGCATTAACGGCGCCGGCAGGAATGGTGTTGCCTATAATGTTCAGCACCTTGTTATGGTTAAAGGAAATATTGAAATCTGTGTTCCAGGTAAAATTGTTGTGCACTATATTTTTCGAGCTGACGGAGAACTCAAAACCTTTATTGAGCAGGCTGCCTGCGTTCTGCAGGGCCGTGGTAAAACCGGTACTGGCAGGCTGCGGCACATCCAGCAGCATATCGGTGGTTTTTTTATAGTAATAGTCTGCAGTAATGCTTACGCGGCTGTTTAAAATGGCAAGGTCAATGCCTATGTCGGTTTGGGAAGTTTTTTCCCATTTCAAATCTGTGTTCTCCAGTGTAGTGGGGGTGTAGGCCGTTAGCGTATTGCCATTGATGAGGTACCTTGACATGGTGTCTATCAAACCATACCAGGCATAAGGCGTTGCCCTGTCATTACCCACCAGGCCCCAGCCGGCGCGTATCTTTAGGTCGTTTACGAAAGGCAATGCATTCTGGAAGAATTTTTCCTGCGAAATTCTCCAGCCAACAGAGAAGGATGGAAAATAGCCCCAGCGGTTTTGCTGCGGGAACTGCCCCGAGCCATCTGCCCTGAAATTGGAGGTGAACATGTATTTGTCTTTGTAGGAATAGTTCACCCTGCCAATGAATGAGGCGTGCGATTTACGTACATAATAAGGCGAAGGCAGCGCCTGCACATTGCCCGATCTCACATTGGTATTTGCGGCGCCGGTAAAATCGTAGGAAGACAGGTAGAGATTATCGGTTATTTCTCTTGATACAATAAAACCGCCCAGTGCATCGAAGCTGTGATTATTTATTTTGGTGGAATACGTGGCGGTGTTCTCTGAGATCCAGTAATTGTATTTATAATCATTTTCAGCAGCAATGCCCGAAAGCGATTTGCCGTAACGGGTTTGAACAGAATCCTGGTAAGAGTTATATATGCCTTTATTGTGCTCAAAGCCAAACAGGCTCTTTACTTTCAGACCTTTTACAACCGTTGCTTCGGCATATACATTGCCCTGCCACCGGTTGGTTTTGTATAAATGATCGGGCTGATAAACCGTTGAAACGGGGTTTTCCAGGTCGTTTAAAAACGGGCTGCGGGCATACATTTCCGGGTCGTCGGCATCGCGTATGCCAATGTTTGGGATGGTGGTAATCAGCCGGGTAATTACACCGTTGCGGCTGTTTTCAGGTACATCTTTATCATTCCAGTGATCATAAGAAATACTTGTTCCGACTTTTATAAATTTGGTAAGCTGATGATCAAGATTGAGCTTTAAAGTTCCGCGGTTAAGGTTATTATTAATAACAATACCCTGCTGGTTAATGATGGCGCCGGAAACATAATAGCTTGTTTTGGCGGTGCCGCCGGTGGCAGACAACTGGTAATTGCCGGTAACCGCAGTACGGAACACCTCATCCTGCCAGTTGGTATTTTTATTATACGTATCCCAGTCTGTTGTATAACCCATTTCGGTGGCCAGCGCCTTAAACTGTTCGCCGTTCAGCACATCCAGTTTTTTCCAGGGGGTGGAGAACATGGCCGAAGTGCTGAGGGCTAATTTCAGCTTTTGGTTTTTACCGCGTTTTGTAGTGATCAGCACCACGCCGTTGGCGCCGCTCGTACCGTAAATAGCGGCAGAAGCAGCGTCTTTTAAAATGGTAATGCTTTCAATATCTGAAGGATTAATTTCATTGGTATTGTAGGTAGGTACGCCATCCACAATATATAGTGGATCACTTGCCGAAGTGATGGAAGCCGTGCCGCGAACCCTGATGCTGAAGCCCGCCTGCGGCTGGCCGGATGAACGTATAATCTGCACACCGGCTGCCTTTCCTTCAATGGCATAGCCAAACTGCGTATTGGGCCGGTCTTCCAGGTCTTTCGATGATAACGTGGAAACGGCGCCCGTAACATCTTTCTTTTTCTGGGAGCCGTAGCCAACAATTACAATCTGGTTCAATTCGTTATCCTGCCTGAGCAATGTTATGGTTATGGGTTTATTTGTTTCTGCTTCAACCTCCTTCGCTTCATAACCCACAAAACTCACAACCAGCACCACATTGCCCTTTGCCGTACTTATTGTGAATTCGCCTTTTTCATTTGTAACAACCGCTTTATTGCTGCCTTTTATTTTTACGGTGGCGCCCGCCAGCGGCGCATCATTGGCGCCCAGCACAACGCCCGTAATTGTTACGGTGGCTGCACTTTCTGCCTTGTTATTTGTTTCAGGCCGGTCAGTAAGCTCTACTACTACCGTTTTTTCAAAAATATTATAGCGAAGCGGCTGGTTGGAAAAACAAATATCCAGCGCTTTCTGAAAGGGCATATTCTTTACATTAACTGAAATGTTATTGGCGGCCAGCAACTGCGTTTCCGTATAAATAAAGGCATATCCTGTTTGCTTCTGCAGCTCGCCCAGCACCGTTGCAAAAGGCGCATCGCGCATATTAAGCGTTACCTTTTGGGTAATGCCTTTGGCGCTTACGCTGAGCGTGGCACACAGGATGAGAACAGTGGTTAATTTCATTACTAAAAAAGCTTTGGTGTGTTGTTGTAGCCGCTTCGTTATATAGCGGCAGCATAAAGCACAATAGTTCATACTTTTGTTAAGTTTCGGATTAGATAATTTAAGTCGCAGCCAGATTTAATTTTACCGGTCTGAAATCATCGCCGCTTCGTGTACCAGACGAGGCGGTTTTTTTAACCGGAAAAAATGCTTTATTTATTTACTTCAATATTGTTCCCGTTTATGGTAAAATGAACGGCGCCTGTAGCCTGCAGCATGTTCAGCAGTTTTGAAACATTTTCCTGCCGGCTTATATCCCCATAAAATTTTTCGTTGATGTTGTTTGCATAATGCACTTCTATGCCGTACCATCTTGTCACCTGTCTCATAATCGTATTTATGTCAGCGCCTTTAAAGCTGAAAAAGCCATTCTTCCAGGCCATTACCATTGCCGTATCAACACTGCTGATAATTTTCACCCCGTTTTGCACCACAGCCTGCTGGCCGGGATGCAGCAAACCTTCGCCGTTTTGCTGCGAAACCAGCAGGGCGCCTTCCAGTAAGGTAACCTCTGTTGCAGGCTCGTCTTTATATGCATTAATATTAAAATGCGTTCCCAAAACCTTTGATACCGTGTTTACTGTTTTTACATAGAATGGCTTTGCAGCATTTTTAGCTACTTCAAAATAAGCTTCGCCGGTAATTTCTACGGTGCGGTTATCGCCATTGAACGCCACCGGATAATGCAGGGAACTGGCGGCATTCAGCCATACTTTGGTGCCATCGCTTAACGTGAGATGCACAACCTGGCTGCCCGCAGGGTTTTCAAGCGTGTTATAAACAGTTGCCTCATTATCTTCAGTATCAGCACGGTTGTAAACAATATTGCCTTCGGCTGTTTTTACAATAGAAGCATTGTTTTCCCGGGCCATATTGCCGGAACGAACGCTGTCAATTGCCAAACTGTTCCCGTTGTTCAGGATTATTCTTGCTTTTGCGCCAGGCGCTTTTATATCGTATGCTTCAGACGGCTTTTGTGTGATTTGTTTTTCTTGTTCCGACGGAGAAAAAAAGAGCAATGCAGAAGTTATCAATACAATCAAAACGGCTGCAGCCCAAAACAGGCTGCGGTATTTAAAACGGTTACTGATAATGGTTGCTGGTGAATATCGTTTAGAAAATTGTTGCCATGCAGCACTCGCATCATAACTATCCATTTTTTCCAGCTCCTGTGCTACAAAATCTTTATTGATTACCCGGTTGAATAAAGTTTTATGATCTTCAGATTCATCAAGCCAGGCATCTAACTCCTGCTGCTCAACATTGGTAATACTTCCGTTTAAATGTTTGGAAATAAGTTCAGAAATCCGGCTGATGAAATCCTGCATAAACATTGCTTTTGGCTACTTACATTACATAAGCATATACCTATAACACGAACAACACCTGCATTTTCCCACGCAAAAAGAAATATTTTTTTTAGCGGAAGATTTTTATCAGCGACAGCAACACAAGCAACTCGTTTTTTAAGAGCGCTGCCTTTAAAATTTTAATGGCTTTGGCTTTTTGGTTAAGCACTGTTTTGGGTGTAATGTTCAGCATGCCGGCTACCTGCTGCGTTGAATATTTTTTAAAATAGATAAGCTTAAACACCTCACCGCATTTTTGGGGCAATTTTTCTATTTGCCGGTGCAAGGCTTCCATCACTTCGGCCGTGATTAAATTTTCAGAATCAAATGCATCTGTGTTTTGGCTGATGTACAGCATTTCGCGGTGCGAACCTTCGTGCCGTTTAAGGGCGCGCAAATGATCAATGCAACTGTTTCTTGCGGCGGTGTATAAAAACGATTTTATATCACGGAGCGAAGCAAAATCTTCTTTCTTTTTTAATAGCTTTATAAAGCAGTCCACTGCTATATCCTGAGCCGTTTGCCTGTCGGCTATAAGTTTTTCAGCGTAGTAACAAAGGCCCCGGTAATAACTTTCAAAAAGGAACTTTGCAGCCGCAGCGTCGCCGTTACTGAATTGTTTAACCAGATCATCATCATCTTCCCAAAAACCATGCATGTTTGTTATGCGGCGCTGATTTAAAAAAATACCCGCACGCTAAATTAAGCAATGCGGCTGCCATTATCCTTCAATATAATCAAGGTCTTTATGGTAAGTTTCATCAGTAAAAACTACAGATAGTATGCCTGTGATGAAAACAACAAGACCGGTTATCCAGCCTGCCGTTAAATAATTGCCGGTTGAGCCCTGCAGCCATACGAACAGCATAGACACAAGGTTAAGCGAGCCGCGAACCATGTTTGGAACAGTGGTGGCTACCGTGGCGCGGATGTTTGTACCGAATTGTTCCGCAGCCATGGTTACAAATATGGCCCAGAAACCGGTGCCAAAACCAAGCAGGGCGCATACCAGGTATAACTGTGTTGCAGCGGTATTGTGCAGGTTAAAAAACCAAACAATGGCAATAGCTGTTATAGCATAAAAAATATATAAAGCTTTCTTCCTGCTCATCAGCCATTTGCTCACAAAGCCAATAAGGATATCGCCGATTGATATGGCTGCATACGCAAACATTACGCTTTTTCCGGGGTCTATAACGCCCTGTATATGCATGTGGGCGCCAAATTCTTTTGAGAAGGTAATAAGAATGCCAATTACATACCAGGTTGGCAGGCCTATAAAAATGGCCGTAATGTATTTTCTTATGCGTGTTTTACTGGCAAACAGCATAAAGAAATTGCCTTTGGGCACATGCCTGTTCTCCATGCTTTTAAACATGCCTGATTCGAGCACGCTTACCCGCAACAATAATAAAATAAAGCCCAAACCGCCGCCGATGAAGTAGCAGGTCCTCCAGGGAAACATCTCTTTAATAAAAAAGGCAACCACGGCGCCGGTTAAGCCAATGCCTGCCACAAAGGAAGTGGCAATGCCCCGTTTTTCTCTCGGTAATAATTCTGATACTAAAGTAATGCCTGCGCCCAGCTCCCCGGCAAGGCCAATGCCCGAAATAAACCGTACCAGCGCATATTGGTTTACCGTTTGCACAAAACCATTGGCAATATTGCCGAGAGAATATAAAATGATGGAAGCAAACAGCACTTTCAGGCGGCCTTTTTTATCGCCCAGAACACCCCATAAAATGCCGCCTATGAGCAGGCCCAGCATTTGGATATTGATGATGAACAGGCCGTCTGATGCGATCTGTTCATCGTTCAGCCCAAGCGATTTTAACGATGGCACGCGGATGATGCTGAACAAAAGCAGGTCGTAGATGTCAACAAAATATCCCAGGGCTGCAACCAGCACGGCAAAGCTCAGCACCGATTGCTGCTTGTTATTTTTCATATTGCTTTTCTTACTCGTTTTTATTTCTGGAAAAAAAGAATTTATAAATAATCGGAAGGGTGGAAACCGCAACGATAATGATCACGATCATTTCGAGATGTTCTTTTAAATCAATCCCGAAATTTTTCATAACCCATTTATTCAGAAAGTGACCGGCAAAAAGCATAACGCCCACCCAGGCCACACAGCCAATAATATTAAAATAGGTGAATTTTTTCCTGTCCATTTGCACCACACCGGCCACAATGGGCGCAAAGGTTCTTATAATGGGCACAAAACGTGCCGCTACAATAGCCCATCCGCCATATTGGTTATAAAAATCTGTGGCGCGCACCAGGTATTTTTTCTTGAAGAAGAAACTGTCTTTTCGCTCATACAGGAAGGGGCCGCTTTTGCGCCCAAACCAATAGCCGGCAAAGTTTCCAAGCACGCCTGCTATGGCAATTATTACCCATAAGAAAAGCAGGTCAACAAACTCATTGGAGGAAGGAATAACGTAGGAAGCAAGGTCGCGGCTGTAAATGCCGGCCACAAACAGCAGGCTGTCGCCGGGCAGAAAGAAGCCGGCAAATAATCCTGTTTCGGCAAATATGATAAAGAGCAAAAGCCATAAACCGCCTATCTGGATATAAAATTCCGGGTTAATGAGGTCGTGCCATTGAAAATCTAATAAATGAATCATTGTGTGTTTTTAATATTTAATCAATCCAAAGCTTTCTCCCATTTGCTTACAGCGCTTGTGGCCAGTGCATTGCCAAGCACATTGGTTGCTGTACGGAACATATCGCAAAAATGATCTATCGGCAATATTAAAGCAACGCCCTCCGGCGGAATTTTAAACATGGCGCAGGTGGCTGTTACCACCACCAGCGACGCCCTTGGCACACCGGCAATACCTTTGCTTGTAAGCATTAATACGAGCAGCATGGTTAGCTGCGCCCCATAATCGAGATGAATTCCATAAGCCTGGGCAATAGCCATGCTTGCAAAGGTCATATACATCATGCTGCCATCGAGGTTAAAAGAATAACCCAGTGGCAAAACAAAAGAAACTATTTTTTCATCACAGCCAAAATCTTCCAGCTCGCTGGTGAGCTTTGGAAAAACTGCTTCGCTGCTGGTGGTGCTGAATGCAATAATCAAAGGCTGGATAATGTGTTTTAGAAGGCGGGGCAGCCGCTTGTTTAAAATAATAAACCCTGCTATGAGCAGCAGCAGCCACAATAATATTATGCCAATGATGAAATACAAAAAGTAGTGCGCATAGAAAATAAAGATCTTTGGCCCCTGCGTGGCCATAACGCCCGCAATAGCGCCAAACACACCCAGGGGGGCAGCCAGCATTACATAATTCACTATGGTAAGAATAACATGTGCAACGGCATCGAGGCCTTTGATGATGATCTTTCCCTTTTCGCCCAAAGCGGCTGTGGCCACGCCAAACATTACCGAAAACACTACAATTTGCAGTATCTGGTTTTCAGCCATTGACTGAATTACGCTTACCGAAAAAACATGCTCTACAAAATTTTGCAGGCCGAATTGCTGCGTTTTGCCCATAAGGTCTTTTGCGCCTGCTGCATCCGCATTGCTTAATTCAATAGCGGCGCCTGGCTGAAAAAGATTTACCAGCAGCATGCCCAAAAGCAAACTGGCCAGCGATGCGGAAATAAACCAAAGCAGGGCTTTGCCGCCTACGCGCCCTACGGTTTTCATATTGCCCAGTTTGGCTATGCCCACCACAAGCGTTGAAAAAACGAGTGGGGCAATCACCATTTGCACCAGCCGCAAAAAAATGGCGGAAAGGAGCTTTATATTTTGGGAAAACCCGGTTTTGGTTTCGGGGGTGCAAAACACAAATACAATATAGCCGGCCAGCATGCCCAAAACCATCGCCCCTAAAATATAAAGTGTAAGATTACTGCGTTTTCTCATCAGCGTAAATTCGCTTGCAATATAATATTAATAAGGCCAATCCGCTATTGGTAAAACAAAGCACTGTAAAACATTTTACCTGCAAAGAGAATAAATCGTTATTTTTCCGGCTATTAACATTAAAAAACCACTTATGAGTTTGTTTGTAAAAAAACCAATTACCGGGCTTTTGGCAGAGTCGCAGGATACAAGCTCCCATTCCCTTAAAAAAACATTAGGTGCGGGGGGCCTGGTTGCGTTGGGCATTGGCGCCATTATTGGCGCAGGCCTTTTCTCTATTACAGGAGGCGCTGCGGCTAACCAGGCCGGGCCTGCTATTGTAATTTCATTTATTGTAGCAGCGCTCGGTTGTGCATTTGCCGGTTTGTGCTATGCAGAATTTGCTTCCATGATCCCTGTTGCGGGAAGTGCCTATACATACTCTTATGCAACAATGGGAGAATTTATTGCCTGGATAATTGGCTGGGACCTTGTGCTGGAATATGCGGTTGGCGCCGCTACGGTATCTATAAGCTGGAGCAGGTATCTTGTAAAATTTCTTGATTATTTCAACATACATCTTTCTACCGCAATAACAGCAGGTCCCTGGGATGGCGGAATGATGAACCTGCCTGCCGTTTTCATTGTGGTATGCATGAGCTTATTGCTCATAAAAGGCACTAAAGAATCTGCTACGGTAAATGCGCTGATAGTAGCCCTGAAAGTGTTGGTTGTTTTAATATTCATTTTTTTGGGATGGCATTATATAGAGCCGGATAATTATAAACCTTTTATACCGCCAAATACCGGCACCTTTGGAGAATTTGGGTTCAGCGGTGTTATTCGGGCGGCAGCTATTGTATTTTTTGCTTACATAGGTTTTGATGCCGTGAGCACGGCTGCGCAGGAGGCCAAAAACCCTAAACGGGATATGCCCATCGGTATTTTGGGGTCTTTGGTAATATGCACCATACTCTATATCCTGTTTGCACACGTTATGACGGGCGTAACCCATTATACCAGCTTTGAAGGCCAGGACGGCATTGCGCCGGTAGCCGTAGCAATAGACCACATGGGAACAACCAATGCAAACGGGCAGATGGTGCCGGATTATCCCTGGCTGAACAAAGCCATTATAATTGCTATTCTTGCAGGTTATTCTTCCGTTATACTGGTAATGCTGATGGGGCAAAGCCGCGTATTCTTTTCCATGAGTAAAGATGGCTTATTACCACCTGTATTTTCAAAAGTGCATGAGAAATTCAGAACACCGGCAAAATCAAATTTATTGTTCATGGTATTTGTAAGCCTCTTTGCTGCGTTTGTGCCGGCACGGGTTGTGGGCGAAATGACAAGCATCGGTACTTTGTTTGCTTTTATACTGGTATGCATAGGCGTGTGGGTATTGCGTGTGAAACATCCCGAATTACAACGGGCCTTTAAAACCCCGCTGGTACCCATTGTGCCCATCCTGGGCGTAGGAACCTGTTTGTTTATGATGGCGTTTTTGCCCTGGGATACCTGGCTGCGTTTGATAGTCTGGCTGCTTATTGGCCTTATAATATATTTCAGATATGGCTCTAAGCACAGTAAATTAAGAAACAGCAAATGAATTTTTTGACTGAATATCTCCTACTTAAGGAGAGGCTGTCCCAAACTATGGGGCAGCCTCTTTTTATCTGGCATACGAAAACTTGAAATATACCCTGTAAATGAAGCAGGGCCTTCAATCCCTCCATTAAATGTTATCCTTACATTTATTTTATTCTGTTCCTTTTCGTGGCATAAAATTTGATTTGCTGTTAACGCTTTAGACTGCTTACCCTCCATTTTTAATTGCTTAATTCTTAAAATTATTTTCAATGAGAAAATTGTACTACGCTGCATTGTTTGCAATGCTTGGCATTATTTCCTGTAAAAAAGAAACGATTCAGGAAAGCAGTGCCGTTTCCGCAAGTGAAGAATCGGATGCTTCCCGATATTCAGGCACAGTGATAGGGGGGCAACAGGTATTAACGATTGCCACCGGCGACTACACCTATCCCACATCCCAGGCTTTATTATGGTTGCCTTACGGTTACATATACCCGGCAAATGCAGAAAAAAAATATCCTTTGTTCATTGCTTTGGACGGGATGAGTGAGCAAGGCACTGATATTACTGCCTTACTGCATTCCGGCACCATTGCATACCATATAGCCAATGGATGGAACCCGGTTTCTGTAAACGCTGCAAACAATAAGAAGTATGCATTCATTGTGTTCACACCACAATGCCCGGTTGCATGGGGCTGGAGCGCTCCGCATATAAAAACAATGCTGGCTTCTTTAAAAGCAGACTACAGGATAGATACTACCCGTATTTATATTACCGGTTACAGCGCCGGCGGCTGGGGGTTATGGAGCTGTATTACCGACGATGTAAGCCTCTGCAAGCAGTTTGCCGCCATTGGGCCGGTGAGCTCAGCGCCCGGCAGCTATCCTGATAAAATAACCAATGTTGCCACATATGGCATTGCCTGCTGGAATATTTGCGGCACCGCCGATGCGTTTTACCCAACGGCTGTTACGTATAACACCATCATAAATGCGGCTGGCCCAACCAAAACCGTAAAATTAACGAGCCTGACAGGCGTGGGCCACAGCGCCTGGAACCAGGCTTACGATACAAGCTGGCGGGTAAATAATAAAAACTTTTTTGAATGGGCTCTGCAATATCATAGATAACCGGACAATTTTAATCCGTTCTGCTGAAAATGCTTTAAGCTTAAGTTTTAAAGCATTTTTTTGTTTTATTAATTTGACATTTGCTGTTTAAAGCACATACATGAAGCAGCATTCGTTTGAAAAATTCATCAATAAAGAAAAAAACTCCCGTAAGAAAGAAGCAATAAAACAGGAGAAGCGCAAATGGAAGGAAGAAAAAAAGAAACGGCATGAAGAACGGGCAAGGGATATGAATTATGAAATGCAGGTTTCAAAATTCATATCTTCAAAAAAAGAAAATACGCAACCGGGCCGCAGGCCGTTAAAGCAGGCTTCAAAAGCCAAAGCAGCAAATGCAGATAAGCCCGCTTCGACCGAAATGCCGCTTAATAAATTTATTGCATACGCAGGCGTTTGCGGCAGGAGGGAAGCTGCTGAACTGGTTAAAGAAGGCAAGGTTAAAGTAAACGGCAATATTATTTATGAGCCGGGCTTTAAAGTTACTGCTGCTGATATAATTGTATTCAACAATAAAAAGCTTCACCTGCAAAAAAACCTTGTTTACATCCTGCTGAACAAACCGAAAGATTATATTACTACTGCAAAAGATACACACGGCCGGAAAACGGTTTTTGAGCTGGTGCAGCAGGCAACGGATGAAAGGATTTACCCGGTTGGCAGGTTAGACAGAAATACAACCGGTGTTTTATTGCTTACCAATGATGGGGAACTTACACAAAAATTAACCCATCCCTCTTTCGAAATAAAAAAGATATACGAAGCAAAGCTTGACAAGCCTTTACTGAAAAAAGATATGGAAGCCCTTCTTAAAGGCTTTGAACTGGAAGATGGCTTTATTGCCGCCGATGCAGTTGGCTATGCCGGTGAAAAAGATAAATCGCTCATTGGCATTGAAATTCACAGTGGCAGGAACCGCATTGTGCGCCGCTTGTTTGAACATTTGGGTTATGAAGTAAAAGGCCTCGACAGGGTATTATTTGCTAACCTCACCAAAAAAAACCTGGAACGGGGCAAGTGGCGTTTTCTACATGAAAAAGAAGTGCGGCTGTTAAAATATATGAACCAAAGCTTTGTAAGAAAGAAATCCAAAGCGGCGCCTGAAAAAAGCGGGTAAGCCAGCATTGTGCCGGGGAGACGTTTAAGAAGGAGAATCCATCCTGCCATCGGGTACTTGCATGCATCAGATCACATGCCTGTTGTAGCCGTATTGCAGTTGATGTAATGAATGATGTCCAACAAATCCGCTAAGCACCTGTTGCCATAACAAATGCCAGTTTTTTCATCATCCTTCAAAAATTAAACCGTTCAACCTCAAAAGCTTTCAAGTCAACACCTGGTGTTTGCCCATTAATTAATTCAGAAACCAGCTTGCCTGTGCCTGCTCCTAAACTCAGGCCCAACATTGAATGCCCGGTTGCCACCGTTACATTTTTATATTTTTTTATCCTGCCGATATATGGCAAACCATCTGCTGATGTGGGGCGATAGCCAAACCATATTTTATCTTGCGATGGCATATCAATTTTAAATTCAGGCAAAAAATCTTTTATGGCATCTATAATACCTTCCACACGATGATAGCGTGGTGGTGCTTTTGTGCCCACCACTTCCATGGTGCCGCCATAACGCATCTTTTTGCCATTTTCAAAAGGAGTGATCGCTACACGGCCTTCTGTAAGAATGGCCGGATGGTTCAGCTTATATTCAGGGTTTTCTAAAGTAAATGAATAACCCCTGCCTGGCATTAACGGAATTTTTGTATCAAGCATAGCAGCTACTTCGCGGCTCCATGAGCCAGTGGCTACAATAACTTCATCTGCATCATAAGCGTTGCTGCCGCATAACACTTTTGTTATTTTGCCATTGGCTTTTTCAAAGCCGGTTACTTCGCCATGTATTAATTCAACACCTTGTTTTGGTAAATAATTTTTTAAAGATGCCATTAGTTTATCCGGATATAAATGAGCATCGCATTTAAAGTTAATAGCGCCCAATGCATTAATTTTCGTTTGCGGTTCCAGGGCCTGTAACCCTTCTGCATTTAACAGCTCAACATCAAGGCCAAGCTGCTTGCCGGTTTTCACCGTATGTGCAGCATGCTGCGCCACTTTTCCGGTCTTAAAAATTTCCAGCATACCTTTCTGCTCAAAAGCCATATCAAAGCCTTCAATCTTTTCCCATTGCTTATATTCATCCTGGCTAAATACAGCTATATTTTTCAAAGGGGTTGCTGCACTTTCAACATTCTTTTGCGTAGCGCTGCGCATGAATTTCAGGCCCCAGTCAATCAAAGAAACGTTTAGTGAGGGCTGAACATAAAAAGGGCTTCGGCTGTTGAACATCCATTTAATACCCTGCCACACAATACCCGGCGCGGCCAAAGGTATAAAATGGCTTGGGCATACATAACCCAGGTTGCCATAAGAACAATTGTCTGTAAAATTGCCCTTGTCAATAACAGTAACTTTGTGCCCCGAACGCTGTAAGTATAATGCGCTGCTAAGGCCAATTATTCCTCCACCTATTACAACCATATCTTTCATTTTACATTACTGTTTGAAAGTTTAAAGCTATTGCAATAACAAATTTTCAAATTGCGAAATTAGAAATGGTTGGGCAACCAGAGTTGTCAATTATTAACTGCTTGTTGGCAGTAATTAACAGCATGGCCGAAACAGGTTGGGGTTAAGTATCGTTGCCTCATTGTTGAATGTAAGCATTTTAAGCCATAGTTTATTTGCGTTCACAGGTGAATCAATCGCATTGCTTTACAAACAATTGACAGTCTGTTACCGGAGATTTGAGCCTTTCAGCCGTATAATATTGATTGAATAAGGCTTTGCCTGCAAAGCAAAATTATTATTTACAATGCCCTGCAATGCCGTTGTAACAGGAATAAATTTTTGGGGCGTGTCAAACGAATTTTCATCTGTTAATTGGGGTGCAGCAAGCGTTGTTATTGTTGCTGAAGGCTTGTTTGCTGAAGTGTTTTCAATATTAATATTCACCGGCACTTCATTGCTATATGCATTTACAACTTTTACAATTATATCGCCTGTTAATGAATCTTTTCCTGATATGGCAAAAAGCTTCTCCGGTTCAGTATAAACCATCAACAATTTGCCGTCAAGAAAACATTTTACGGTATCAATGCCCACCTGCAATTCAATATCGTACCAGCGGTGAGGCTGAATGGTATCAGTAAGTTTTACGGCAGATGAAATATTGCTTACATCATAACCATTGCTCACTTTCTCAAATACACCAATTTGATTTACCCACGCACCAATATGCGCACGGTAAAAAGTATTGGTATCCTTTACCGAAAACGGAATGATAAATGCATTATAGCCTTCCAGTTTTTTTGCTTTAAGTTTTAAAGTATAGGTATCAAAACTTTTATCTTTCAGTATGGCAAATGTTTGTGCGCCGTAAGCTGTTTGCGCCAGCGCGCTGTCCTGCGTTTTCCAGTCGCCACGCAGCAGCATCCAGTTATTTAAATCATTAATAAAACCGCTTTTATAAACTGTTTTCCCATCCTTAATTATTTCAATGTCTTTGTAGGCAGTTTTCGTGTCCCACGTTGCCAAACCAATGCTGCCGCTGAACTGCGGTTGTTTGGTTTGCCGCTGAATGGTTTTTACATCAGTTGCAAGATTATAAGTTGGCTTATTTTCATTGAACATTTTCATTGCATAATAAGAAATGCGGGCAAAGCTTTTTGCATTATCGAAGCTGATAAGGTTAACCGGCCAGTCAACATCATTCACATTTACCAGCAACGGCGCGTAGCTGCTCATCTTTACCAGGTCGCTGTTCTTTTCCATTGCCATAATATACACTGCATCGCTTAACGATGCTTCCATATTACCGGCGCCAACGCCTGCATTGGCAGCGTATTCGCCCACATACATTTTCCATTTGCCACGCGGGTATTTATCAAAATGATCATACTGTGCAAACGCCCAGCCTGCCGCTTTGTAGGCATGTTCATCCACATAATCTATGTGCTGCATTTTTTGGGTGGTGTATTCATTCACATCGCCAATACCCATGCTTGCCATTATTTCTATCTGCGGATATTTTGCTTTAATGGCCTCATAAAATTTATTGTAGCGTTCCGCATAACGCGGCCCGCTTTGCTCATTGCCTATCTCAACATATTTTAAAGGAAATGGTTTGGGGTGCCCGTTTGCTGCACGCACCCTGCCCCATTTGCTGGTAGCCGGGCCAACGGCATATTCAATGGCATCCAATGCGCTTTGAATATAAGGCCGTAAACTATCGTCATCCACAAAAGTGCCGCTGCGGTATTCGCAGGAAACGCCTGCATTAAAAACATATAAAGCAGCAGCGCCAATGTCTTCGCAAAACTGCAAATATTCGTGATAGCCAAAACCATTGCTGGTATAATAACCCCAGGGGCTGTAGGTTTCAATCCTTTGTTCAACAGGCCCGATGGTATGCTTCCAATCTGGTGCAGATTGAATAGTAATGCCTTCTGCAAAACAACCGCCCGGCCAGCGTATGAACGCCGGTTTCAGGTCAGCCATGTATTGTGCAAGATCAATGCGCAAACCATTTGGCCTGTCCTTAAATGTTTTTGCAGGAAATAAAGAAACATAATCAAGCCAAACGGCGCCTGTATTATTGAACGATATAACAAACCTTGCTTTATCATCTGCTTTTGTTGCGGTTAATACGGCACTGTATTTTTTCCAGTTTTTATTTGTTGCCGATGGAAATGTATAAGATGCCAGCACCGTTCCATCAGCGCTTTGCAGGCTTGCTGTTACACTGCCTTTATAGTTATTGCTGCGCAGAAAAAAGTTCAACTTGTAACTATCGCCCTTCACTGCATTAATGCCCCAAAAACCTTCGTTTATTACGTCTGCTTTATTGTTATTATCTGCTTTGGCAATAGCAACCTGCAATGAATGCGGTGTTGCATTGTTTAAAGGGTTTACAGAAGTTCTTGTAACCCCCAAGGCCGCGCTGCCATTGGCTTTGTAGCTCCATGCGGGAAAATCGCTTTTAATTTCCCAGGGCATTTTCCAGTTGCTTATTTCGTTGTTGGGCAAGGTAAAACCCGGTGTTTGCGGCGGCACAATAAAATCATTCACCAGCTTCATGCCCGGCGGAATATTCGCCTCTTCAAAGCCGCGGTTTTGTATCAGTTCAGCATATAAACCACCTTCGCCTGCATGGCTTATTTCTTCAAAAAATATTCCATGCAATGTTGGTGAAACAGCCGCTTCTTTTTTAGCTGCATCAATGGTTATAGTTGCTGATTGCTGCGCCTGTAATGCAGTTATTATAAGAAGAAGAAATACTGTTAATAATTGTTTGATATTGTTCATTATTATTAATGCGAGTTAAGAGTTAATCAGATAAGCTCCGAGAAAAGCCGCAGCCATTTTTCCAAACACATGCACCAGCAGCTCTTTCATTGAACGAACTTTTGAGGCTCTTTGAATAAGTAGTATAAACCTATTTTTTCAAAAGCGTTTCATCAAACAGTTTCAAAATACGTTTATACTCATCCGCCCAGCTGCCGGGCTCCACAAAGCCATGATCTTCTACCGGGTAAGGCGCTATCTGCCAGTTATGTTTTCCCAATTCAATCAGCCGTTGTGTTAAGCGCACCGCATCCTGGAAATTTACATTCATATCAACCATACCATGGCAAATAAGCAGGTGGTTTTTTAAACCGCTGGCGAAGTTGATGGGGGAAGAACGTGCATACGCGATGCTGTCGGTAAAAGGCTCATTCAAAATAGCCGATGTGTATTCATGATTATAATGCGCCCAGTCTGTTACAGGCCGCAGCGCGGCGCCAGCTTTAAAAATATCCGGCCGGGTAAACATGGCCATCAGCGTCATAAAACCGCCATAGCTGCCGCCATACATGCCAATGCGGGTGGAATCAATGCCAAAATGCTGAACAAGGTAACGGGCCGCATCTACTTCATCATCCAAATCTTTTCCGCCCATATAACGGTAAATGCCCGTGCGCCAGTTGCGGCCGTAACCGGCACTGGCGCGGTAATCAATGTCCAAAACCGTATAACCCTTATCAGCCAATAAATTGTTGAACATCATTTCGCGGAAATAATAGCTCCACCAGTAGTCAACATTTTGCAAATAGCCTGCGCCATGCACAAAAATTATAGCTGCATTGTTTTTGGCGCCGGGCCCGGGTTCATATACACGGGCATAAACAGTAGCGCCATCGCGGGCCGCGAAAGTAAAAATCCTGGTATCGCGCCAGGGATATAGTTTAAAAGAATCGCTCATGGCTTTATCTGTAACCTGCTGTGGTTTGGCATTGGGCTTTATTTCCTGCACATACAATTCCCAGGGTTTGGTTTGATAAGAATAGCGGTAAGCCAGGTAATTATTATCAGGCGATAAAAACATTTCATAACCGCCGGTGCGTGAAGTGAGCTTTATTTTATCACGGCCGTTAATATTTATACGGTAAATATTTTGCTTGCCGGGATGTTCTTCATTGGTTATGATGTAAAAATATTTTTTATCTCCGCTTAAAACCGCTTTTTGAATTTCATAGCTGCCACTCGTAACTGCACTGCGCTGATGCATATTAAAATTATACGTGTATAAATGTGAATAGCCGGTCGCTTCGCTCTGAAAGTAAAAGGAAGTATTATTTATCCAGCCCATATTGGCCGGTTCAAGCCAGGCAATGCCGGGGCCGGCAATCCAGGCGTCATCATGCTGGTGATCTATTAAACTAAGCTTGCCGGTGGCTGCATCCAGCTGCATTATCCATCGGTCTTTCTGGTCGAGCGAAAAAATATCAACAATGCATAAGCTGCCTTCATCATTCCATAAAATACTTTCCATGCGCAGCTTTCTTTTGTTATTGGCGGAATCTTTTGCTTCGCCCGGATAATCCTTTATATAATCCGGCGTGTATTTAAGAAATGGAATTGAATCTGTTGAAATTTTTATAACCGTATCTTTCTCCTCATCAAAAACAAAAAAGGAATAGCTGCCATCCGGCATGCCCGCTTTGGTTCCCCCCGGCACCCCCGCTGTGTATCCATCATCTGTAACATAGTTGGGAACGATTGTGCGTTTGGCTTCCGGGTTTCTTTCAAATAAAACGTAAGTAACAAATCGCCCGTTGGTACTTGCCACTAATTGCCGCAGGCTTTTGCTGCCAATATAAATGGTGCGCAACGGTTTTTCCTCTTTATTGCTGTCGAGGAATTGTTTGCGGGCCTCTTTTTTCTCCTGCCTGCTTTTTAGCACGGCAGATGTTCGCAGCGCTTCATCGCCCAGCCATTGTTGCTGCTGCGGCAGGGTTTTGTTATCAGGTGCTGCTGCGCCGGTTTCAAAATGCGTTAATTGTTTTGTGCCGCCGGTAAGGCCGTTCCATTTATACAGATCGTCATCAAGCCGGTAAACAATATCATCATTTTTCAGGACTGCGGGGTCTGATTCTTCGCCTGCTGTTTGTGTGATGCGAATGATATTTCTGGTGGCTGTTGCAAGCAGGTAAACATCGCTATTATGAATAAAAACAATTTTCGTCCTGGCGGCATTATACTTTCCGTTTGCGATATCTTTCGCCAGTTCTGCTGTAAGATAGCTTTCCTTTTCTGTTTTGCCTTTTGCCGGCAGGTAGCTGTAAGCAGAATCGCTGCTGTTGTTTTCAGGGTTCCATTTAAAGTGAATGGTTTTGCTGTCGTAACCCCAGAACACCTGCGACGGCGAAGTTCCGATCCATTTCGGGTCGCGCATGATCTGTTCTGCGGTAAGCTGGGCGTGGGAGGTAAAAGGCAGCAGTAATAATGGTAAAATTTTTTTCATATTTACAGGGATAATTGAAATAAGCCCATCAAAAAAATATGGTGAATATAACCCGCTTAAAGCTGTTGTTGAAATTTTATGAAGATTTAGCGGCGCTGCGGCCATTTTAAGCACAAACAATTCACATTTTAAATCGCCCTGAATGTAGAATAAATATCTCCCGGCGGCATGTAAACAAATTGATTTAGGTTTGCCTATACTGCGGAATAAAGCTTTTTCTCTATATATTGCCGCGAAATTTATAAATATATCCAACGATGAAACGCCCAGGCAGCATATTTATCGCCCGGGGAATGAATACGGGCGTTCCATCCGACAATTAAAAAAACAAAAAAACATACGGATGAAATTCATTGTTTCTTCTTCAGCATTACTAAAACATTTGCAGCAGATAAACGGTGTAATAAATGCCAATACAGTATTGCCTATACTTGAGGATTTTTTGTTTGAGATTGAAGACAAAAAGCTCACGGTTGTTGCTACCGATTTGGAAACAGTAATGGGTATTAAAATGGATGTGGAAAGTAAAGCCAATGGTAAAATCTGCATACCTGCACGCATTTTAATGGATTCTTTAAAAAACATCTCCGACCAGCCGCTTACTTTCAACATTGATAAAAATTTTTCAGTTGAAATAACCAGTGATAACGGCAAGTATAAAATGATGGGCGAAAATCCCGATAACTTTCCCAAGGCGCCGGAAGCGGATGATGCCAACAATTTCACTGTAACCAGCAGCGCTTTGCTGAATGGTATCAACAAAACTTTATTTGCCGTAAGCAACGATGACCTGCGCCCTGCCATGACGGGCATTTTCTTTGAGCTGTCGGAAAATGCGCTGCAGTTTGTAGCCACCGATGCACACAGGCTGGTGCGTTATAAAAGAACGGATGTAACCAATGCCAAAACAGATAGCTTTATTGTTCCGAAAAAGCCGCTCAACCTGCTTAAAAATGCTTTGCCTGATAACGAGGACGAAATAACCATCAGCTATAACAACAATCATTTTTTTGTGACGCATGGCGAAACAAAGCTGAGCTGCCGTTTAATAGATGCCCGTTTTCCTGATTATAAAGTGGTGATACCAACAGATAACCCTTATAAGCTTACCGTAAACCGCACCGATTTTCAAAGTGCATTGCGCCGCATTAATATCTTCAGCAATAAAAGCACCAACCAGGTGGTGCTAAGCATAAATGGCAGCGAATTGCAGCTTACTGCGCAGGATGTTGACTTCAGCTCTGAAGGTAACGAGCGTATGAATTGTGAATACGATGGTGAAGATTTGCAGATTGCTTTCAATGCAAAATTTTTAATTGAGCTTCTAAATGCTTCCGGCAGCGAAAATGTGGTGATTGAATTATCAACGCCAAATAAAGCGGGCATTATAAAGCCAACAGAGCAGGAAGAAAATGAAGCGCTCTTAATGCTGGTGATGCCGCTTATGCTGAATGTATAGCTTTCCATTCAATTGCTGAACAATATATAAAGGCCTGTACGGGCCTTTTGTTTTTTTATGGGAAGAAGCTTCGCTGAAACGGTGTAACCCTTATTCCAGCGCAGGCGGTTTTGTTTTAAACTCAACCACTACTTTTTTATAACCTGCAGCCATAAAAAAATCTGTGAGCACTTGCCTGGCTTTGGTTTCAGACTGCGCTGATAAGCCGCGGCTCTGCGCTTCGGCTACAGCAAGATATTGAATCTTATTTTTAAGACCGGCAACGGCTTTATCGCTCCATTCTCCATCTTCTATAAACACCTCAATGCCCGAAGGATTGATAATAGCATCCAATACTCCGGCATGGGGCAATTTTATATGCAGTGAATCTTTCGTGCCGCTTATATCGCCTTCCTGCAGTTGTTGCAAATCAATACCAGCATTTACAGTTACTTTACCAATTATTACAAGCCTGTTGAGATTTTTATAAATATGCATAGCAGGCAGCAGTGGGAGGTGAATACTTTGTATATCATGGGCGGTAGTATCTGCTACAATTTCGCTATACATTGAAACGGTAATCAATTGCGACAACGATTGTATTTGTTTTACAACAACAGGCGTATTTTCAATCACTACTTTTTGAGGCTTAAATAAATTTGACAGCGAAGGCATTTTTTTCAATTGAAAAAAGCCCCAAACCATCAATGCTAATATTATCAGGACAATGCTATATCTTATTAATTTTTTCATTTAATCTTACCTGAATTGAACACCTGTTTTTGTATAGCCTGCGTCTTCAAAAAGATGTTGCATAAATACGGCAGCATTTTGTTCGGCGGTTTTTAAAATGCCAAGAGAATCTGCAAGCGATAATATCTGAGGCTCTGCCTGCGCCACCAGTTCTTCACGTTCTGCTGCAGAAAATGGTGAACGCAATGCGCCTATATCTTCATACCAAACCTGTATTTTATCAGGCGGGATATTTAAGCTTAAAATTTTTGCATGCGGCAGCGTAATTGCAATGCTGTCTTTATAGCCTGCAAAATTATCTTTTGTTATATTCTGCAGGTCTATACCGGCTTTAAGGCGGGCTTCGCAGTTAATGATTATTTTTCGGTCGCCCACTTTATACCAGGGTTTATCGTCGCTGGCACGTATTACCTTACCAAGTGTATATTCTGCGGTAGCCAGCCGGCCCGTTTCTTTTAATGTTAAGATGGCATTGGAGACGGCTGCACCCTGCTTTTTATTATGGCAGGCAAAAAAAACAAGCACAGGTATTAAATAAATTATTTTTTTTAATAAAGGCATAATCAGGATATGCTAAAATAAGGCCGATTAAGCAGAGGATGATTATTGGGTTATATATTTATTGCACAGGCGGGTGTTCACCATAGCCGTCAACTCAAGCCACATAGCTTTTATATAGTTGAGAAAAAGGGTTATATAGTATTCTTCACAGGAGATAAAATGCTATAACCCCTATGGTTCACAATAAAGCCTGGCCAGGTTTTATGCACGTTCATAAATAGAAAATTATACCGTTATATTACTGATAATGGCGCTGATGATCGGCGCTTCGGGGTTATTGAATGATACATCACTCGCAATCGCTTCCGTGTATTTCAGGTATTATTTATACCAGGCATTAAACATGGCAGGCTTTGGTAATGATTATTTGAACTGGCTGGGTATATGGAAACAAAATCTGGAAATGGGCTTAACTACCTGGGCAGAGATGGATGACGTGAACCGTTCCCGCTCCGATTACCATGCCTGGGGCAGCAGCCCGAATATTGAATTATACAGAATTGTTTTGGGAATTGACGATTATGCCCCGGGTTTCTCCAAGGTGAAAATTGAACCGCATTTAGGTGCATTGACCAATGCATCGGGAACAATGCCGCATCCAAAAGGCGATATAAAAGCGGCCTATGTTTTAGCAAATGGCAAGTGGAATATTGATATAAATCTTCCTGCATCAATTACAGGAAAATTTGTTTGGAAAGACAAAACGTTTCCATTAAAAACAGGTAAAAAAAATTATAGTTGAAAGATAAATTTATACGTAGAAAATATTTTTTACTTACGTAAATATTTTTTTTGTAAAAATTGTTGGTTATGGATGCAAAAATTACATTAAGTTTTAATGAGGCTGTTGCCACAAAAGCAAAAAGATATGCAGAGCGAAACAATGTAAGTTTAAGCAGGCTGGTTGAATTCCTTTTAGATAAGGTCACTTCCTCCGGCTATACCTCTTTTGAAGAGTTTCCTGTTTCCGATTGGGTACACCAGGTTGCTGAAGGAGAGGCGGTTTATCAAACAAAAGCCCGTTCGCGCAAGTCATTAAAAAATGAATATTACGCTTCCGGAAAATGAAAGTTTTTGTTGATGCTAATATTCTTGTATCGGTGTTGAATAAAGAATACCCGCTCTTTACCCACGGCGCCCGCATATTAAGCCTTTCAGGCAATAATAATTTTCACATCTATACTTCACCTATATGTCTTGCCATTGCATTTTATTTTGCGGAAAAAAAACACAAAACAAAGCTGGCAAAAGAAAAGATGGCTTTATTATGCAAACACATTTTTATTGCCCCTGCAACTGAAAATGCAGTTGAAAAAACAATCAGCAACAAAAGAATAAACGATTTTGAAGATGGGCTTGAATATTATTCAGCCGTAGAAAGCAATTGCAGTTATATTGTTACAGAAGATAAAGATGATTTTTACTTTTCTGAGATCACCGTTATGAATGCAAGAACTTTTTTTGAAAAAGTGGTTACAAAGAAATAGTTACCAGTTTCCAATCTGTTCCTGTATAATTCTCTCTGTATTTTCAGGCTTATGCGTTTCCCGGTTCGGATCATATTTTACAAACCAGCTCAGCCATAAGCTTCGCGCCAGGCGCATAAACACCGGTTGCAATACAATCAATAAAAAGGTATTAACGCCCAGCCACCAGAATACACGGTTATCGTTTATGGAAATGCCTATCAGCGCCCACCAGGCAATAAAGGTTACAACAGAAAACGCAACGCCCAAAGCATAACTAACATACCCTGTGCCATAATAAAAACCAACCTCAATTTCGGTAGGCTGGCCGCATACCGGGCAATGCTTATGCATTTTCATGTATTGACTGCCTTTTAATGCATAAGCATTTTTAGACTCAAAAATATCGCCGTGCCTGCAACGCGGGCAGCGATTGGTAAAGACACTTAACAGGTAAGATGGTTTACCTTTTGCCATTTGTAAAAATTTGCGGCAAAGGTAATTTTTTACTGTGCAAAAGCCGTTAAAACTTTCTCCATCTGCATGCTGCGGCTGCCTTTCACTAAGAAATAAGCATTAGCGAAATGCCGTTGCCGGAGGTATGCAGCAGCTTCATCGGCATTATTGAAATAACGGAAGTTTTGATGCGTCGTTTTAAAATTGCCTCCCACCAAAATAACATTTTCAAAATGATTTTGCTGAATAAGCCTTACAAGGCTCTCATGTTCCTGCACGCTTTCTTCACCCAGCTCCATCATGCCGCCCAGCACCAGCACCTTGCTTTCAGCATGAAAATGTTTAAAGTTTTCAATAGCCACCTTCATACTGGATGGATTGGCGTTGTAGGCGTCTAAAATTATTTTGTTGGAGCCCATTTCTATTAACTGCGAGCGGCTGTTGGAAGGAACATAATTTTCAAGAGCATATCTTATATTTTCATCCGGCACTTTAAAATATTTGCCCACTGTAACTGCGCATAAAATATTCGGCAGGTTATAACCGCCCACCAGGTTTGTTTTTATGGTATGGAATGATAGGCCTTTTGTAAAAGCCACTTCCAGAAAGGGCTCTGCGGCCTGCATATAGCCGCAAACAACGCCATGCATTGTTCCGTACCAAATAATTTGCTGAATGCCTTTGCTCATCTCATGCAGGTAATCGTAATCGTGAAAAGCAAATGCAATGCCATTATGTGCACGCATGAAATCATACAGCTCACCCTTGCCTTTTTTCACGCCTTCCATGCCGCCAAAACCTTCCAGATGTGCTTTTCCGATATTGGAGATAATGCCATGCGTGGGCTGTGCGATGTTGCAATAGCCTTCAATTTCCTTTTGATGATTGGCGCCCATTTCAATTACCGCTATTTGTGCATCGGGCTTAATTTTTAAAATGGTAAGCGGCACGCCGATATGATTGTTGAGATTGCCTTCTGTTGTGCATGTTTTATAATGTGAGGAAAGCACGGCGTGGATTAACTCCTTTGTGGTGGTTTTTCCGTTACTTCCCGTAATGGCAATAAAAGGGATATTAAACTGCTCACGGTGATACCCGGCCAGATGCTGTAATGTTTCAAGCACATTATCAACCCTGATTAATTGATTGCCATGCCTGCCTGCCGGCAGATTTGATGCGTCTATATCTTCATCAACCACAGCATAAGCGGCGCCCATTTCGAGTGCTTTCAATGCAAAAGCATTACCATTGAAATTATCGCCTTTCAATGCAAAGAAGATATCATTTTTATTAAGCTTTCTGGTATCTGTTTGCACGGCAGGACATTGCTGATACAGTTTGTACAGTTCAGAAATAGTCAAAGTAGAAAGTTTGCCGCAAGATATAACGGAAACGCCAATCGTAAATCGCCAAACGTTATGTAACAAGACACGAAGTTTTCCCGTTTGGCGTTTGACGGTTCACGCGCTTTATTTTTGCACAAATTTTTTTGAATGAAACGCCCATGTAAATATTTTTTCACACAGCCTGTCCCGAATCAGTTTCGGGAGGGAATGTATGCCAGGGCGTTTCATGAGGCCATTAAAAAAACAAACTTGTACGAATGAATTTGATTGAAGAACTGCGCTGGCGCGGAATGATCCAGGATATAATGCCCGGTACAGAAGAACAGTTGCTGAAAGAACAAACATCAGCCTATATTGGATTTGACCCCACCGCCGAAAGCCTGCATATTGGCAGCCTGGTGCCAATTTTATTGCTGGTGCATTTGCAAAAGGCCGGACATAAACCGTATGCTTTAATTGGCGGCGCCACCGGCATGATCGGCGACCCGACCGGTAAAAGTGAGGAACGTAATTTATTGAGCGAGGATGTATTGCAGCGCAACCAGAACGGTATTAAAAAGCAACTGGAAAAATTTTTGGCGTTTGATGAAAACCAGCCCAACGCAGCCGTTATGGTGAACAATTATGACTGGTTTAAAGGAATGTTTTTTCTCGATTTTATACGCGATACGGGCAAACACATCACCGTGAATTATATGATGGCCAAAGACAGTGTGAAGAAAAGGATTGAGAGCGATAACGGCATCAGTTTTACCGAATTTACGTACCAGCTTATACAGGGTTATGATTTTTACTGGCTGTATAAAAACCATAACTGCAAATTGCAGATGGGCGGCAGCGACCAGTGGGGAAATATTACAACCGGCGCAGAATTGATCCGCAGGAGAACGGGCGGCGAAGCCTTTGCGTTTACCTGCCCGTTGCTGAAAAAAGCGGATGGCGGCAAATTTGGTAAAAGTGAAAAAGGAAATATTTGGCTGGATGCGGAGAAAACGTCCCCTTACCAGTTCTACCAGTTTTGGCTGAATGCCGCAGATGATGACGCCAAAAAATGGATCAAAATATTTACATTTCTTAATCAAGAAATAATAGAATCATTAATATTAACACATGATTCAGCTCCAGAATTAAGATTATTACAAAAAACTTTAGCAGAGCATATCACAACTTTTGTTCATGGTATTGCTGGATTGAATCAAGCATTAGACAGCACAAGAAAATTATTTGAGAAGCAAAACTTACCTGTAGAAAGTCTTTCCAAAGAAGATTTAGAAACTATCGAAGGTATACAAAAAATACCTTATCCATTAAGCAGGTTAATTTCAAGTACAGTACTTGAACATTTTCTTGTTGAAACTAACATAATGCCAAGTAGAGGTGAGGCTAGAAAAATGATTTTAAACGGTGGAATTAGAATAAATAAAAATAAAATTGATTATTTGGAAATTGCATTATCGCCAGGAATGCTATTGCACAAAAAATATATTCTGGTACAAAAGGGTAAAAAGAATTTTTACCTAATTCAAATTTATAATGATACTATTCAAAAAGATGAAGATTATTCGTTCTTTGAAGAGTAATATTTGTCATGCAAAACCTCTATTGTATTTCGGGGCTTGGGGCAGATGAACGGGTATTTCAATACCTCAACCTGTCTTTTGCAAAACCTGTTTTCATCAACTGGATCAATCCTTTGCCGGGCGAAAGTTTGCAAGCCTATGCAACACAGTTAAGAGAAAAGTTTATACGGGAAGAAGACCCGCTTATTCTCGGCCTTTCGCTTGGCGGCATGCTGGCTGTGGAAATAGCCAAACAGCTCCCAAAAGCAACGGTTACCATTATTTCAAGCGCTAAAACAAAATACGAATTACCGTTTTACTGGAGAATTTTTAAGCGTGTGCCTGTTTATAAAATCATAACGTACGGCCTGGTTAAACAAACCCTTACCATACAGGAATATTTCCTGGGCGCCAGCTCCCCGGTAAGCAGGCAATACGAGAAAACAGTGGTAAACAAAACTGATATGCATTTTTACAAGTGGGCCATCGGCGCTATTGTTTCCTGGAAAAATAAAATTGCCCCGCCCAACGTTTTTCATATACATGGCAGTAAAGACAGGCTTTTGCCGCTGCGGTTTGTAAAAGCAGGTTGCATTATAAATAATGGCGGGCATTTAATGATATTGGAAAATGCCGGAGAAATTTCACCGGTTTTAAAACAAGGATTTACGGTGAAAAATAAGTTTGATGAATTAAATTTGGCGCTTTAAATCCGCCTCAATTATATAAGTAATTGATTTTTAAGTTTCACCCTTTCTATGGAAGGCCAAAACATGCTTGAAGATCCTGCAATTTCTTTATAATTGTGTGCAATATTGTAAACTTTATTTCGTTGTTTTAGGTTCAAAAGAATAATTTTTAAAAATGATAAGGCTGCTTAAATTTTCAATGTACACCCTTTTCCTTGTGAGCGTTTTGGCTTCCTGTAAAAAGGGCGGAAGCAAAAGTTCCTGGAAAAAGAAAGACGGGACCAGTGATGCAACCGGTTGGCATTATAATGATAAAGACCAGGGTGGTTATTATGTAGCCAAGCCTAAAGATATCAAAACCGGCCCCGGCCTTGTGTTTGTGCAGGGCGGTACGTTTACCATGGGCTCAACCGAGGAAGATGTAATGGGCGATAATAATAATTTCCCCCGCCGCGTTACGGTTAACTCTTTCTTTATAGATAAAACCGAAGTGGCCAACGTTCATTACCGCGAGTACATTTACTGGATTGAAAATGTATTTTCCGACCCCCAGTACGAAGCCGTGGTGCAGGGCGCAAAACCTGATACCCTTGTATGGCGCAGCCAGCTCGCTTATAACGAGCCTTATGTTGAATATTATTTCCGCCACCCTTCTTATAATTATTATCCTGTAGTGGGCGTTACCTGGAGGCAGGCCCATGATTTTTGTATCTGGCGCACAGACAGGGTGAACGAATACGCCCTTGTAAAAGCAGGCTATCAGAATAAAAACCTCATTAAGCAGGAAATGAATGGCGGCGGCCAGGATAACTTCAATACAAAATCTTATTTAATGGGCGAATATGAAGGTGTGCCCGGCAAGCCCAAGAAAAATCCGTTAAAAGATGCGCAGGGCAGGCCAAGAACACAGGTTTCTTTTGAAGATGGCATTTTATTTCCTGATTACCGCCTTCCCACAGAAGCAGAATGGGAATATGCGGCTTTAGGCCTTGTGAGCGAAAACCCCGTCCCCCGCAAAAGCGAAAAGAAAAGAGGGGAAGAGCTTATTGCCAACAAACAGGTTTATGCCTGGAAAAACGATGGTTATGATAACCTGCGCGCCACCAAAAAAGGCGCTATGCAGGGTGCTATGCTGGCCAACTTTAAGCGCGGCAACGGTGACTACATGGGCACAGCAGGTGGTTTGAATGACCGTTCTGCCATACCGGCTTCTGTAACTTCGTTTTTTCCTAACGGCTTTGGCCTTTATAATATGAGCGGCAACGTAAGTGAGTGGGTTTCTGACGTTTACAGGCCTAATTCCCAAATGGACGTAGATGATATTAACCCATATCGCGGTAACGTTTTTATGCAGGTTGATAAAAGTGGCGGTGAAGGGAATATGCGGGATAGTTTAGGCCGGATTAAAATGATTCCTGAGAGTGATTCCGCTTTAGCTACACGCCGCAACTACCAGCGTTCTTATGCAATTGATTATTTGGATGGTGATTCTGTCAGCCGTGCTTATTATGGCTATGGTGTTACAACATTAATAAGCGATCAAAGCAGGGTGGTAAAAGGTGGAAGCTGGCTTGATATGCCATACTGGTTAAGCCCTGGCGCCCGCCGTTTTTACGAAGAATATGAAAGCAGCTCTACTATTGGTTTCCGTTGTGCCATGACGCATTACGGGGCGCCTGAAGGAAAATCAACCAAAATTAAAACAGGTAATTTCTTCCCGAAAAGAAGGCAAAAAAGATAAGAAAATCCTATAAAAACAACAAAGCCGCTTGCAATTGCAGGTGGCTTTGTTGTTTTATACGATGAAGTTGTTACCATTCAACCCGCGCACCGGCAAAATAATTTCTTGCAGGCGCCGGGTTAAAATACCTGCCGCCAGCAGCATTCAGGTCGTTGCCAAGGCTGTATTTTTCATTCAAAAGATTGTCAATGCCTGCGTAAACATCAAGTATTGCTTTGCCAAATTGCTTCTTAAAACCAAGTTTTAATTGAAATAATTTATAGTTACCAGCATACACATCATTGGCATCTGTTAATGGTATGGCTGAAGTAAAATTACAATTGGCATTAAAGTAAATGCCAGGCTTTGTATCAACATCTAATGTGGCAAGATTTGTATTTTTAGGAACGCCCGTAAGCCGGTTGCCCGAAAAGTCCTTTGTCCCGGAAACATAATTGTTGAATGTATAGGGCTGATAAGCAAAACTGTTGGAAACAACAATCGTTTTTATGAACCGCCGGCTGTTTTTTACCGGAAAGGCATTTAGCCATATCTCAAGCCCGGGCTGCTTTGTGCCGCCTGCATTTACAAAAAAGTCTGCACCTGTGCTGTCCGTTTGCGCAACAATGGCATTTTTTAAATTAAAGCTATAAACAGAAGCGCTGAATTCAAGGCGATTCTTCCATACGGCGCCCTTTATGCCTGCCTCATAATTCCAGCCATATTCCGGCTGCAGGTTATAAAACTGGTTGGTAGAAGGCCGCACTTCTGCCAGCGTAGGCGGCGAAAACCCTTTTGAGGTTACCGCGTACAGCGAAATATTATTATTCACCTGGTAAAGCACACTCAATCTTGGCGCCCATAACATATTTGTATTTTGATGTTGCCAGTAATTATAAACACTGTCTGAAATGCGGTTGTATTTTAGTAACTGCTGGTTGGCACTTAATCCGGCCTGTATCAGCAGTTTTCTAAACTGTATATTGATTTGCGTAAATAAAAAGTATTGGGCAACGCGTACTTTGTCATTGTACAACAAACTGCCTGGCGTACCGCTGTTATTCTCATAATTATTGATATTTGAAATATTCTGCTGCCATTCTGCTCCGGTTAGCCATTTTACTTTTAAAGCATTCATTTCAAGTACGGTTCTTGCACCATAATTCAGTTCATCGCGTTTTTCATAGTTGGTAATAAATGGATTTTTAAAATCTGTATGGTTGATGGTGACTGAAGCGGTGTTGCTCCAAAGTTTGCTGAAAACCGAATGAAAGTTTAATCCTGCAAAGCCCGTTTTATTATATACGCCTGCTTTCTGCTGAACGGCGCCGGGCAAAGCTGATGTTGGTTGCCTTGCAAGTGTTGGCAAAGAATCCATTTGGGCTTTGGTAATGCCGCCGGGTGTTTCATAATGAAGATCCGTATAAAATAAAAGAGCAGATACTTGTTCTTTATTACTGATATGCCAATCCAGGCTTGATTGTACAGCGTCTTTACGCATGGCGCTTTGCTGCCTGTAACCACTGCTTTGATAATGGCTTTGCTGCATGCTGAAGTTGAATTTTTTTGATTGATGATTGAAAACAAGCTGTTCATTCAGTAAACTATAGGAGCCGGTTTCCAAATTGGCATTAAAGCTATTTTTTCTCCTTTCAGGGCCGGGGCTGGCATTATTATTATTAGTTTTCAGCAGCACAGCACCGCCGGTATTGGCGCCGTACAAACTGCTGGCAGGGCCTTTTATTATTTCTATGGAAGAAAGCTGGCTGACATCAATAAGATTTAAATAAGTATTGCCGCCGGCATCGGTAAGCGGAATATCATTCCAGTACACTTTTATATTTCTTACACCAAAAGGGGAACGCAGTAAGCTGCCCCGTATGGAGAGCCGGTAACTTCCCGGGCTTCTTTCTTCCATTCTCACGCCTGCAACGGTGTTTAATACGGGAACAAGCGTTTTATTGTCAAAACGCTGTAATTGAGCTTGGTTTATAACAGCAACTGAAGCAGGCGCATCTTTCCAGCCGGCAGCGCCGCCAAATGCGGTTACGGTTATGGGCTCCAGAATGGCGGTATCACCAAAATGGGCGGCAGAATCAGTTTGTGCGTTTGCGGAAATTTGAAATAAGAGGCAGGAGGTGAAGCGTGTGAGAAGCTGAAGGACATATTTTACCGCTTTGAATTTGAAACCATCGCTGCCATGAAAATATACAGCAGAAGGGAGTGACACAACCGTGCCTGACTGGAATTTGAAAGCTGGCTTCATAACAATAAAAAATCCCGATGAATGATTATGCAAACATCGGGACTATTTTATACTCCCTCCAGGGGAATGCCGGCTTTATTTCTTCAGGTACATTACTTCTTTTACCAGGTTTACTGTGCGGCCAATGCCGGGCAGGTAGGCCGTTACCAGGTTTGGCGCGTAGTGCATGGGCGCATCCGCGCTGGTAAGGCGGAGAACCGGTGCATCAAGATAGTCGAAACCTTCTTTTTGTATGCGGTAACCAAGTTCGCTGGCTACACCGCACATGGGCCATTCTTCGGCAACAATTACAAGGCGGTTGGTTTTCTTCACGCTTTCCAGTACTGTCATCCAGTCCATTGGGCGAATGGTGCGCAGGTCAATTACTTCAGCGCTGATATTTTCTTTTTCGAGTTCTGCGGCGGCGCCGAGCGCCACTTTCATCATTTTGTTAAAAGAAACGATGGTAACATCGCTGCCTTCTTTTTTTACATCGGCTTTGCCCAGTTCTATATAATATTCTTCTTCAGGCACTTCACTTTTATCGCCATACATTACCTCGCTTTCCATGAACATAACCGGGTCTTCTTCGTAACGGATGGCCTGCTTTAATAACCCTTTGGCATCGTAACCATTTGAAACAGAAACTACTTTTAAGCCGGGGATGTTTGCGTAAATATTTTCAAAAGCGGTGGAGTGCTGGGCGCCAAGCTGGCCGGCGCTTCCGTTAGGCCCGCGGAAAACAATAGGGCAGCCAAGCTGCCCGCCGCTCATGGCAAGCATTTTGGAAGCGGTATTCAGAATCTGGTCAAGCGCTAAAACGGCAAAATTCCAGGTCATAAATTCAATAATGGGGCGCAGGCCGTTTTGGGCGGCGCCAACGCCAATACCGGAAAAACCAAGCTCGGAAATAGGAGTGTCAATTACACGCCTTGGGCCAAATTCGGCCAGCATTCCCTGGCTTACTTTGTAAGCGCCATTATATTCAGCTACTTCTTCACCCATTAAAAACACGCGTTCATCTCTTCTCATCTCTTCATTCATCGCTTCACGCAAAGCTTCCCGAAAGGCAATTTGTCGCATAGTAAAAATTTAAAGCGCGGCAAAAATACAGGAATATAGGTTTGGAAATTCATGCGCCTGGCTGTTTAATAAGATTTAAGAAAGAATGCAATCCTGATGATATTTACAAAAAAAAGAAGTTGCTGGTGAAGCAGCCTCTTTATAAGCCAATCTTAAAATTAGCAGGCCTGAGTTTTCAATATCCTATCTTTGCAGCGTTTGAAAAAATTTCTTTTCATATTACTCTTCATAGGCTATGAAACAAGCCTTTTACCAATAGCGTCATTGGCAAATAATGTAAATGCCAAACCTGCAGAAGAATCTTTTCATCATAAAAAAGCTACATCATGCGACGCCCAAAATATGCCTTGCTGCAGGCATCCTTCATCCTCAAAAAAAGATAAGAAAAATGATTGCGGGGATAATTGTGGCCGCTGTGCCTGCTATCTTATTTCGGCAAGCGTTGCTGTGGTAATTCCTGCGAAACAGGAATTAAACTGTGATTTATTTACAAGCAAAAAAGAAAATAATCATTTCCCTGAACCTGCTATAACCCCCGGCTTCTATTCCATCTGGCGGCCACCTAAAATAGGCTGATCTCCCATATCAAAAAAAATCCTGAAAGCTTTTCAGTTTTTTAACCAGTTTTACTGCATCTGATACTTTTGATCGTTCAGAAAGTTATACCTGCATTGGGTAGCGATTGGCAGTAAATCTTTATAGCCTTTTTAAATTTATGCAATACAAAAAAATGCTTGTTTGCATTGCGGCATTAAAGCACATACACATGAAATATATAGCCTGTTTAACAGGATTATTATTGATGGGATCATACAGTTTTTCCCAGCAGTTTAATCACGGCGATAACAATAATTATATACCATTCAGCAACTTTGCGGCGCCTGTGGCAAAACCCACGCCTTTGGATGCCCCGCTGCCGCAGCAAATCGCCAACCACGAAAAAGATATCATAACCAAACCGGTGGAAGCGGCCAGTTCCGGCATTCATTTTCCTGCCGGAATACCGGGCGCCAAAACGGTCCGGTACGATCTGTATATAACAGACAGCACAGTAAATTATACCGGCAAAAAAAGAAAAGGCATTGCGGTTAACGGCAGCATCCCAGCGCCAACCCTTGTATTTACGATCGGCGATACAGCGCTCATCTTCGTGCATAATAATTCAGATGAGCCTACCGGTGTGCACTGGCATGGCGTGCAACTGGCCAACCGCATGGATGGGGTGCCTTATCTAACCCAGCATCCCATTCCGCCGCACAGCGTGTATGCATATAAATTTCCCGTGGTGCAATCGGGAACCTACTGGTACCACAGCCATTTTTCATTGCAGGAACAAATAGGCTTATACGGCGCATTAATTTTTAATAAAAGAACAGAGCCCGGAATACCAACCATTCCCTTGGTATTGAGCGACTGGAGCGATATGAAGCCGGGACAGATAGACCGCAGGCTGCACACAGCCAATGACTGGTTTTCTATAAAAAAGCATTCCGTGCAAAGCTATTCCGAAGCCATTTGCGCAGGAAAGCTGGGTGTGAAACTGGGCAATGAATGGAAGCGAATGAACGCTATGGATGTAAGCGATGTGTATTACGAGCGTTTTTTTGCCAACGGCGATACAGCGCAATCTTTCCCGGTATTTAAAGCAGGCGATAAAGTAAGGTTAAGGGTGGTTAACGGTGCTGCCTCTTCTTATTTCTGGCTGAGTTACAGCGGCGGAAAAATTACCGTTGCAGCAAATGATGGCAACGACGTAACACCGGTTGATGTGGACAGGCTCATCATAGGGCCGTCGGAAACTTATGATATGGTGGTTACGGTTCCGGAAAACATGCAGTACGAATTCCTGGCCACTTCGGAAGACAGGATTGGCCACGCTTCTGTTTGGCTGGGCAGCGGTATGAAAATGCCCGCAGCCAAACTTCCGCGACTTAAATATTTTGAAGGCATGGCCATGATGAATAAAATGATGAAGATGAACGGGAATATGGAGCCGATGGCAGGCATGGCTTTGCAAAAAATGGATATGAACAAGGTGATGTACCCTGAATTGAAACCAGGTGAAATGCAAATGGATATGCGTGAAACTGACAGCATGCAAACGGAATATGTGTGCCCGATGCACCCGGAAGTTACAAGCGATAAGCCTGGCAAATGCCCCAAGTGCGGGATGGAACTGGAGAAGAAATCATTGGTGGAAAACAAAGAGCACATAGCCCATTCAATGGCCGGGATGGATATGCCTGCCGGCGGTATGATTACTTTAAATTATGATATGCTGAAAGCCCCTGAAAAAACTACGCTTCCTTCAGGGCCATGGAAAGAATTAAAGTTTGAGCTTACCGGCAACATGAACCGCTATGTATGGACGCTGGATAACAAAACGGTTTCGGAAAGTGATAAAATATTGATTAAACAGGGAGAAAACGTACGCATTATTTTATACAATAATTCCATGATGCGGCACCCGATGCACTTGCATGGTCATGATTTCAGGCTTGTCAATCAATACGGCGAATATTCACCCATGAAAAACGTAGTGGATATTTTACCGATGGAGGCAGACACGCTGGAATTCCGTGCTTCGGAAAGCGGCGACTGGTTTTTTCACTGTCACATTCTATACCACATGATGAGCGGCATGGGCAGGATATTCAGTTATGAAAACAGCCCGTCTAACCCTGAAGTGCATGATCCCGCAATGATGTACAAAATGCTGAAAATGGATGACCGTATGTTTCATTTTACCGCGCAGAATGATTTTGCCACCAACGGGAATGACGGGTCGCTTCTGTATTCCAATACACGCTGGGGTTTCCAGGGCGAATGGCGGCTGGGCTATAACGACAACCGGGGCTATGAAGTGGAAACACATTTTGGAAGGTATATTGGCAAAATGCAATGGCTGTTTCCCTACGTGGGCATTGACTGGCGCTACCGCAACGGCGCCGCCGGTGAAAAAAATATCTTCGGCCGGAAGAATACCAAAGACGACAGGAAGGTTTTTCATGCCGGCATTCAATATACGTTGCCCTTTCTTATTGTGGCCGATGCCAGCATAGACCACACAGGCAATGTAAGAATGCAGCTTTCAAGGGAAGATATTCCGCTTACGCCACGGTTACGGGCATCATTTATGGTGAATTCAGACAGGGAATACAGTGCCGGCGGCAGGTATATTCTTGCCAAATATTTTTCGGCAAGCGCACATTATGACAGCGATATGGGCTGGGGCGCAGGTATAACATTTACTTACTAAATTTAAAGATCATGATGCACATACCTATACAATAACCGGCATGCACTGCAATGGTTGCCGGGAAAAAGTTGAAAAGGAATTGAATAAAATTGATGGGGTTTCTGCCACGCTAACACTGTATCCTCCGCAGGCCATTATTTCGATGGAGAAACATATTCCAGCAGAACAATTACAGCAGGCGGTATCAAAGGCGATAAAACATACAATAAGCCCGTCAACTGCCCGGTGTGCGGCATGAACTTGGTGCGGCAGCCATCGCTTCATCAAAAAATAAAATATATCCTGCCCCATCTGCGGTATGGAATTGGCGCCAATGGATGGCAATGTGGAAGAAGATAAAACTTACAACAATCTTCTAAAAAAATTTAAAATAGCCGTATTGTTCACGCTGCCGGTTTTCATTATCTCGATGAGTGCAATGTTTGCATTGATGTGCACAAATATCCTGCAGAGAAGATTGCAGCAGCCGTTTCAGTGAATCTGCTTTTTCATTCTGCGCATACATAACATTTACTGTGATGCCGGTGCATATACAGGCGATCAATATGTACATAAGCATTTTCACAACATCAGATTAAGTATTTATTACCGGCAGCAACAGCTATACAAATATTGGGATGTATCCGCCTGTAGAATCCGCTACCGGTCGTGTGTCCCACCCACCGGAAATTTATTAAATGCGACAATTTGGAATGCACCCTTTTTAATAGGATTATTCAGCGCAACTGATTTCAATTAAAGCAAAAGAGGCGGCCCGGGTCGGACCGCCTCTTTCATTAGCGCCTTGATTTTATTAGCTGCAGCCTAAGCTGTTGCCGCAGTTTAAGCACTTATAACAGGTGCCGCTTCTTACCGTAATGTGCCCGCAAACATTGCAGGAAGGTGCATCGCTCTGCATATTTTTAGCGGCTGCATTGGCTGCATCCATCGGCGCTTCCGCATGGGCATGTGTTGATATTTTCTGCGCCTTTTGCACTTGTACGGAAGGAACTGAAAAAGATTTTACATGCATGTTGCTTAATGAAGGTTTACCGATAATTTCTGCATCATCCTCTTCACCAAGATTGGTTACTTCAGGTTTGTCAATTACGTGTACCAGGTCTGTCCTGTCGAGATATTCATACGCCAGGCACCTGAACACAAAATCAACCAGTGAGGTGGTGGTTTTGATATTCGGATGATCAACCATGCCGGCAGGCTCGAATTTGGTAAATACAAATTTTTCAACAAACTCATCCAATGGAACACCATATTGCAAACCAACAGATACAGCAATGGCAAAACAGTTCATCAGGCTGCGCAGTGTGGAACCCTCTTTGGCAAGGTCAATAAATATTTCTCCCAAAGTGCCATCATTGTATTCGCCGGTACGCAGGAACAACACCTGGCCGTTTATTTTGGCTTTTTGTGTAAAACCGCGGCGTTTTGCCGGCAGGGTTTTTCTTTCTACGATCTTTGATAACTGCCTTTTAAAAGAAGTGTCTTTGCTGGCCTGCATGCGTTTATGCACTTCCTCCAGTAATTCTTCCGCGCTTAAAGTGGAAAGGTCAACCAGGTTGGTGTCCACTGTCAACGGTCCACTGTCAACGGTAGTCGTCTTAGCCGTGGCCTGTTGACTGTCGTCTGTCTTCTTTTTCTTCTTATCCGATTTATTGCTGAGCGGCTGGGAAAGTTTGGAACCATCGCGGTATAAAGCGCAGGCTTTCAAACCCAGCTTCCAGCTTAGCATATAAGCGTCTGCAATTTCTTCAACCGTAGCTTCATGCGGCAAATTGATGGTTTTGGAAATGGCGCCGCTTAAGAAAGGCTGGCAGGCCGCCATCATTCTTATATGGCCGTGGGCATGAATATAGCGTTCACCTTTTTTACCGCATTTATTAGCGCAATCAAAAACCGGGAGATGTTCTGGTTTTAAGAAAGGAGCGCCTTCAACCGTCATCGTTCCGCATATATAATCATTGGCAGCTTCGATCTGGTCTTCGGAAAACCCAAGTGTATCCGGCAGGTCAAAATTCCAGTCATTGTATTGTTCTGCTGTAAAGCCCAGCCTTTCCAGGCAGGGTTCACCTAAAATAAATTTATTGAAGAGAAAACCAATCTCAAATGCTGAAGTAGCAGCGTTATTTAGTTTTTGAATTTCTTCTGCGAGAAAGCCCTTTTCACTTAAAGTCTGGGGATTGATAAAAGGAGCGCCTTCAAAGCTGGCAGCGCCCACCGCATATTTTACGATGGCGTCAATTTCTTTTGCTGAATAACCAAGGTTGCTTAATGCAATCGGCACGCTTTGATTGATGATCTTGAAATAACCGCCGCCGGCCAGTTTCTTAAATTTCACCAAAGCGAAATCAGGCTCTACACCTGTAGTATCGCAATCCATAACAAGACCTATAGTTCCCGTTGGGGCAATTACAGTTGTCTGCGCATTGCGGTAACCATGTTTTTCACCGAGTTCAACAGCATCATCCCAGGCTTTGCAGGCGGCAGATAGTAAATAATCAGGGCAATATTTTGCATTAATGCCCACCGGCTGAAGGCTTAATCCTTCATAAGCATCTGAAGCATCGTAAGCAGCGGCGCGGTGATTGCGCATAACCCGCAACATATCGGCTTTATTTTCTTCATATCGGGGAAAAGCGCCTAAAACAGCCGCCATTTCTGCGGAGGTTTTATAAGCAGTCCCGGTCATGATAGCAGTGATAGCGGCGGCAATGTTGCGGGCTTTTTCGCTGTCGTAAGGAATGCCGCTTACCATGAGCATGGTTCCGAGATTGGCGAAACCAAGGCCAAGCGTACGGTAATCATAAGATAACTGCGCTACTTCTTTTGAAGGGAACTGCGCCATCAACACAGAAATTTCTAATACGGCAGTCCACAGGCGGCAGGTGTATTGAAACCCTTCCACATCGAAAATATTTTTTTCCGTATCGAAGAATTTCATGAGGTTGGCACTGGCCAGGTTGCAGGCTGTATTGTCCAAAAACATGTATTCTGAACAGGGATTGGAAGCATTGATCCTTCCGCCCTGCGGGCAGGTATGCCATTCATTGATGGTAGTGTCGTATTGCGTTCCGGGATCGGCACAGCGCCAGGCTGCATAATTAATCTGGTTCCACACTTCCCGGGCGGGAATTTTTTTCATCGTTTTGCCATTGGTCCTGGCTTTTAATTCCCAATCGCCATCTTCTTCCAGTATCTTGAAAAATTCGTTGGGTATGCGCACAGAGTTATTGGAGTTCTGGCCTGATACGGTTGCATAAGCCTCACCTTCATAGCTGCTGTCGTAACCGGCAGAAACCATGGCAGCCACTTTCTTTTCCTCATCTTTTTTCCAGTTGATGAACTGCATTATTTCCGGATGGTCTAAATCGAGGCAAACCATTTTTGCAGCACGCCTTGTGGTACCACCGCTTTTTATAGCGCCGGCAGAGCGGTCGCCTATTTTCAAAAAGCTCATTAAGCCGCTTGATGTGCCGCCGCCGCTTAATTTTTCGCCTTCACCGCGTATTCTTGAAAAATTGGTGCCAACACCTGAACCATATTTAAAGATACGGGCTTCGCGAATCCATAAGTCCATGATGCCGCCATCATTCACCAAATCATCATCCACGCTTAGAATAAAACAGGCATGCGGCTGTGGCCTTTCGTAAGCGCTGGTAGATTTTTTAAGCTTGCCATCTTTTCCATCCACATAATAATGGCCCTGCGGCTTGCCGGTAATGCCATAGCTTTCGTGCAGGCCGGTATTGAACCATTGCGGGCTGTTGGGCACACAAGCCTGGTTTAATATACTGTAAACCAGTTCCTCATAAAAAATTTGCGCATCTTTTTCAGAATTGAAATAATTATTTCTCTCTCCCCAAACCCGCCAGCAGTTGGCTATGCGGTGCGCTACCTGCTTTGCAGAGGTTTCACGGCCTAAACTCCCATCAGCCTGCGGCACGCCCGCTTTCCTGAAATATTTCTGGGCCAGGATATCGGTGGCAATCTGGCTCCATTGTCTGGGCACTTCCACATTATTCATTTCAAATAAAACTTCACCCGTTGGGTTTTTAATAATGCTGGTACGATAATCGTACTCAAACATGTCAAACGGACTGATACCTTCTTTGGTAAAGCGGCGTTTAAAAAACAAAGCTTCATTGGTTTTTCCTGTTGCCATTATGCAATATTTTAAAAGTGATAAATTTATTTCAATCTGCCTGTCTCGGCGATTTCGGGCAGACGACTAAAATATCGTTAACACCCGGAAAAATAAACTATGAATTAGAGCCTGTTTAAAAATTAAATAAAGAAAAGCGTATGTGGAAAAGTGGATAAAAAAGTTGCGGCTTACTGGTTGGGAAGTAATACTAATTGTGAATCATCACAAACTCAATTAGTATGACAAACTACCCAACCATTGTAAGCGACAGCCAATGGCAAGTTATAAAAGAGTCTTTACATAATGAACGAAAACGCAAGTATGATTTAAAAGAAATGCTAAATGCTATTTTGTATGTAGTAAAAACCGGTTGTCAATGGCGGATGTTACCAAAAGCCTTCCCCAAAATGGCAGTTGGTGTATTATTACTACCGTAAATGGGTGGAAGCAGAGGTGTTTGACAGGATATGGGACAAGTTGCGCAGCAAAGCCGTTGGTATGCTGATGCGTGTATTACGGTACAGCTATCATAACATCAGGGTGATTTTGGCTGATGGCGGTTATTGCGGTAATGTCATTAAAGAAGTAAAAGAAAAGTTTGGTTATTGGCTACAGGCTGTACTTCGTGAAGAAAGTAACTCCTCTAATTTCAAACCAATGCATAAGAGATGGATAGCAGAGCGAACATTTTCCTGCTTCGATAAAGACCGCTGATTATGCCGAAATTATGAACTGCTTATGGAAACAGCAGAAGAAATGGTCAAATTATCCCCTATAAAACTTTTATTAAAAATTATTTCCAGAATTTATTATGGGTCAAAAATTTGCTTGTTTTCAATGTTTTTTGATGCCGATTGAGACAAAATCAAGCAAGTTTTTTGGGCTAAACCTGTAATGCTGATTTGAGATTTAAAATTTAAACAGGCTCTTAATTTTCACTAAAAATACATAAAGCATTTTAAGCGGCAATATATACCTTGCCGCACATTTTTTCGTTAATGATGATTGAAAGTATAATTATGAAAAAAAGCGTATTGCTCTTAACCCTTCTTCTTATTTTTTGTTGTGCCAATGCACAGTTTTATTATAATGATGTGGTTGATTTGAAAGCAGCGAATGCCATGTATGCCAACCTTGTAAAAAACAATGTGCAGGAAATTACAGCCGCCAGCGCGGAAAGCGATAATACGCCCACAACCGGATTTACTTATTCCAAAACACTGAAAAATAACGGCGCCATTGCCGAAACACATACCGGGCTTGAAACCGGCGGCGTTTCCAGCGATTATGATACCTATACAAACGGGCTTATTGCAAAATCGCAGGATGTGGCCGACAGCGTTTCCACAACGGTTGAATATATGTATGATAATGAAGGAAAGATTTTAACCGTAAAAACACGAACCGATGATACCACTATGGATACGCACAGCACAGAGCTGCATCAATGGTTTTATACCGGTTCCATTCCCGATTCAATGCTGCGCATAAAAAATGGCGGGGATACCACTTCTGTTCACTTTAAAAAAGACGGCAATCAAAATATAGTTGAAGAATTATGGCTGAAACGTGGGCACATGATTGAACATTATTTTTATTATTACAACGATAAGAACCAGCTTACCGACATTGTTCGCTTTAATGCAAGAGCAAAGCAAATGCTGCCGGATTATATGTTTGAATACAATGATAACGGAACGCTTTCGCAGCTAACGCAAATCCCACAGGGCTCATCTGATTATGTTATATGGCAGTACGAATACGACAGCCGCGGCCTGAAAACAAAAGATGTTTTGCTTGACAAGCATAAAGGATTGCTGGGCACGGTTAGTTATACATATCGCTAAAAGATTGATTTAGCTTTTAGCGATATGGTTTAAAAGATTATTTTCTTAATAAGAGATGAACGGAAAAATCTAAAATTTTAAGCTTAATACAACAGTCAGATAAGAAACGCCATAACCCACTTCGGCCATGGCGGCCACGCTGCTTATAAAATAATAGCGGCCGCCCACAAATGCTGTAACGCCGGCAGTGCTGCCATAATTCCCGGTATCGTACAAATCATTGTTGCCGGCATTGTCAGAATATTTATAGCTGAGCATATTATATGAAATCGTTGCCCCGCCATACACGTCTATTTCATCATTGTCTATGTCTGTGTAATGATAAGCCCCCCTTACGCCAAGCACCGTATAGGTCCATTTCTCATTCCATTTATAACTGCTTGAGGAGCCTTAATATTTATAGGTTTTAAAACCGGCATAACCGCCAAGGCTTATTACGCCCGGCCCGCCTATTGGCCAAACACCCCTTTCAAACTGCGCGCTGATGGCTGGTGTTTGGCCGGCGCCGGAATAATTAAGCATAGAGCTGCCAAGGCCTATATTTTTCGCATGAAAACCCGGCATATTTGTTATAATGCATCCTGAAAATTATCAATCGCTTTACCATAAAACATTATGGTTTCAGTGCCAGGTATGGCTGCGTATCGGCATAAGGCAGGGTTAGTATGGTTGGGCCCACATAATAAGGCGCGATTTCGTAAGCGTTATAAAGCAGTTGCAAACCGCCTTCCGTAAAGAAAATATTCTTTGGCAATACAAATTTGTTATCATCAAATGTATAAACAGAGGAATTAAGGGGTGTGCTTGCAGGTATTTTGAGCTGCTCCCTGAATTTCTTTTCGGCCACTGCTGTAAGGCCCGGAATATCTTTAACTATATCAGCTTCGGCAAGTTGCTTGCCGGTTGCTGCATTAAACAGCAGGGAATAAGTGTTAGCGTTGGGATGTGCGCCACCCGTGAAGGTAAAAGTTTCAAGCTTTATGTTTATGAAGCTGTTGGTTTGTATGGTTATACTGCCGTTTATTTCTCCCTCCCAGCCTGCTGGCGCATCATCATGTAAGTCTGCCTTCATTTTTTTATATGCATTCATGAAACCGGCAAGCAGTGAATCGTAGTTTGCATACAGCTTGCCTTCTTCACCCAGGGTTTGTTGCGCTACAGCAAAAACACTGTCATTAATGCTTTTGGCTATCGTTGTACTGCCTTCAGCAACAGGGATATGCACCGTTGCATGCGGGCAGGAATCGCAACCGGGCGTTAATTCAAGCTTATAGGTTTTGTTGCTAAACCCAGGTTTTGGCAAAGCCGTTTTTATATCAGCATGCCTGGTTGAAGTATTACAGCCCTGTAATACCGGCAGCATTAGTATTGATATTTTATAGAATAAATGCTTCATTAATTTTCGTTAGGTTAAAAGAAGCTTTCTGTAAGCAATTATATTAAAGTTGCGTGCGCTTTTAAAAACAAACATATAAGGAGTATAAAATTTTTCGGCCTTAGTCATTTTGTGGCAAAACACTCCTTTTTAGAAGGCCCCAACTTACTGCTTAATTCTATGAATTTCTATGCTCACCCCGTGATGGTTCAAAACAAAACCTGGACAGCTTCAGTTATTAATACCGTAAAGTACGAACAACCGTTCATAAAATTTTTCAGAAAATAAATTTAAACAGTTGTTTAAATTTAAACAATCGTTTAATTTCGTGTCTTCAAATTTGGTAAATGAAGGATAAACGGCAGCAAATTATGGAAGCAACACTTCAGCTGTTTGCTGAAAAAGGTTACGAGGGCGCTTCCATAAGAGACATTGCAGAAAAGGCTTGTGTGAATGTAGCCATGGTAAATTATTATTTCGGGAGCAAAGAAAAATTGTTTGAACAAATAGTTGAGCTAAAATCTTCCACTACCCGCCTGCAGCTTGATGAAATAGCCGGTAATGAATCGCTTGCATCCATTGAAAAAGTGGAAATGGTAATTGATGCTTATATTGAAAGGCTGTTTATGCACAGGCTGTTTCACCGCCTTATTCACCAGGAGCTTATCTTAAACCAGCGTGAAGCATTGCAATGCTCCATCGTGAACAACCTTTCGCCAAATGCTATAATTATAAAGCATGTTATAGAAACAGGTATTAAAAAGGGCGAATTTAAAAAAGTAGATATTGAACTAACCATTGCAACATTAATAGGAACAATTAACCAGGTTTTACTTTCAAAAAAAATGTGCAACCGGCTTATGAATAAACCTGATGATTACGTGCCATACGAAGATGCCAGGTTTAAAAAGCGTGTATCTGATCATTTAAAACAATTGATGCATGCCCACCTTTTAAATAAATAAAACACAAAACATCTTATGGAGCAGGAACAAAAGCAACCGAAAAAGAAATCACCCATCCGCTACGTAATAATAGCCACTATTGTAATAGCCGCAGGCATATTTGGATGGACGAAAATTTCTTACGCTATCTCGCACGAAAGCACCGATGATGCGCAGGTGGAAACACAAATATCACCTGTATTGCCCAGGGTAAGCGGCTATGTAAAAATAATGGATGTAAAAGACTATGATTCCGTTAAGGCAGGTCAGCTATTGGTGGAAATAGATGATGCAGACCTGCAGGCGCAACTGCTGCAAATGCAGGCGGATTATGAAACGGCGCAGGCGGATATTGTAAATGCACAGGCTGCCTTAAAAAATGCGCAGGTGGGCTTAAATACCAATCATGGCGATATAAAGCTTTCCTCTATTAAGATACAGCAGGCGGAAGAAGATTTTGAGCGCAACCAGAAATTGTATGCTGACCAGGCCATTACAAAAAAGCAATTAGACGACAGCCGTTTTAGCCTGGAACAGGCAAGGCAGCAATCATCTAACAACCAGAGTGAGCTCTCCACCGCACAAAGCCGCATCGCCATATTGCAGGCCGGTATTGCAAAAGCAAAAGCAGGGCTTGCTGCCAAAGCAGCGGCCATTCAGCAGCAGCAATTAAAGATATCTTATACCAAAGTGTATGCGCCGCAATCGGGCAGGCTGGGTAAGCTGAATATTACAGCCGGCCAGTATGTGCAGGCAGGCTCTCCCTTGTTTCAAATTGTGAATGATACCACCTATTGGGTAGTGGCTAACTTTAAGGAAACGCAGATAAGAAAATTTTATCCCGGCATGCCGGTAGAGATATCGCTTGATGCCTACCCTGATTCCACACTGCAGGGCCAGGTTACCAGCCTGAGCGAAGCAACAGGGGCAAGATTTGCTGTATTGCCGCCCGATAATGCAAGCGGCAACTTTGTTAAGGTTACGCAACGCATACCCGTTAAGGTGAATATAAACAATGTGGCCAGATACAGCCATATTTTACGTGCAGGCCTGAGCGCCGATGTTAGTATTAAGGTTAATTAATATCGTGAACCGGCAAATCGTGAAACGTGCATGCAAGAGCCTGAGAATTTTAAGCGCAAGGCTAATTCAAACACCTTAAAAACTAATCACATAACAATAAACGCATTTAACAACAGTAATCAAAATCCAGAAGTTTTCACGATTGACGATTCACGAAAAAACAAGTCTCATGAAAAAACTCGCTAAATATATAATCGTCATTACAACGGTATCGGCCGCCGTAATGGAGCTGGTTGATACTTCTATTGTAAACGTTGCCTTAAGCGATATGGCCGGCAGCCTCGGTGTAAGCATTGAAGATATAAGCTGGGTAATTACATCGTACGCCATTGCCAATGTAATCATCATTCCGCTTACCAGTTTCCTGGCAGAATATTTTGGCCGAAAAAATTATTATATCGTTTCCATGATAATTTTCACGTTCGCATCATATATGTGCGGGCAGTCAACGGGGCTTGTTGAAATCATTATCTGGCGATTTGTACAGGGTGTTGGCGGTGGCGCTTTGCTTTCTACATCACAGGCCATTTTGTTTGACGCCTTCGAGCCTGAAGAAAGGCCTATCGCTTCGGGCTTATTCGGCATGGGCCTGGTGCTGGGCCCTACCCTGGGGCCTACGCTTGGCGGTTATATCATTGAACATTACAGCTGGCCGCTAATCTTTATGATCAATGTGCCTATTGGCATTGTAGCCACTTTGCTTACGTACAGTTTTGTAGATAAAAAAGAAGGTGAAGGCACGCATAAGAAAGCCATTTACATTGATTATCCGGGCATCGCTTTGCTGATGGCGGGCATAGGCTGTTTGCAGTTTGTTTTGGAAAGAGGCGAATCGGAAGACTGGTTCAGCAGCAATGCCATCCGCATTTGCGCCGTCATTGCCGCCATTGGTTTGATAGGGTTTATCATGCGCGAAATAAGCATTCCAAGGCCTGCTGTAAATCTCCGGATATTGAATAACCGCAACCTTGCATTTACCACCATATTCACTTTTGTTGCAGGTTTTGGCTTGTTCACTTCGGTATTTGTATATCCTGTGCTGGCGCAGCGGGTGCTGGGCTTTACCGCGTATGAAACAGGTTTGTCATTATTGCCGCCCACGCTGCTGGCGGTTATTATGATGCCCATCATAGGCAAAACCATGAGCAAGGGTGTTCCGGCCATCCCTTTTGTGGTGGTTGGATTTATTCTCTTCGCCGCCTATTCGGTGGCGTCGGCGAGGGTGAGCCCCGATGTAGGCAGATGGGATTTCTTCTTCCCGCTTGCATTAAGGGCGGTGGGCATTTCGCTTGTTCAGTTGCCGCTGATCAACCAGGCTGTTGTTGGCCTTGAGCCAAAAGATTATGCATCAGGTATTGCATTGAACAATATGCTCCGGCAGTTGGGCGGCGCATTCGGTATTGCCATTGCCAATAATTATGTGGCGCATCATTATATAGTGCATCGCACAAACCTTGTTGCAAACCTTACACCGGGCTCTCCGGAGCTTACCGGCAGGATGGATGCCATAACACAGGGCCTTTCATCGCGCATGAATATTGACAGTGCATCGGCATCGCATGCGGCGCTCGGCATCCTGAACAACCAGCTTGACCGCCAGGCATATTACCTCTCTTACTTGGATACATTTAACCTGATAGCGGTGTTTTTTTTAGCTGTGCTCCCGCTGGTGGTGTTTTTAAGAACAAAGAAAAAAAGAGCGGATAATGGAGCGCCGCCAGGGGCCATGCTTGAGGCGCATTAAAGCATTTTTATGTTGATTACTATTAAGCAGCAATAAAAGGCCCGGCATTGCACAAATGCCGGCCTTTATACATCTTAACCAGAAAAAAAATACGAATGAAACCGAGCATGATAATTTTTCTCACACAGCCTGTCCCGAACCAGTTTCGGGAGGGGATGTACATAGCGAGGTTCCCTGTCTGCCTCGCAGGCAGGCATCCGGCCATTAAAAAAACAAAAAACATACGGATGAAAAAGTTTTTTATACTATTCACGTTGTTGAATGCTTCCATCATTGCAAAGGCGCAAACGCCCGTAAACAGTGAACTGAAGGGCATCATCAGCCAGTCATTCACTTATTATCCAAAAATGCAGGAAGCGCAAAACCAGATTGATATTGCCCAAAAGCGCATGGATGCTGCCAAAACAAACCTGCCGACAGTTGATTTAAATGGCAGCTATGAGTATGTGCAGCCAAAGATTACGTTGCCGCTGGAAGTGGACGGGGAGAAGCAGAATTTCCAGTTTGCACCGGTGCATAGTTTTAATGCCAGCGTGGGCGCCCAATACATGCTGCTCGATTTTGGAAGGTTAAAAGCCAATGTTGATAAATCGAAAACCGATCTTAAATATGCTACGGACAATGTAATCAACGTGCAAACACAACTGGCAGGCCAGGTGGCCAACATTTATTACAACATTATTTATTTCAGGAAAGCTGTTGCGGTTGAAGACAGTGTTTTAAATTACCTGAATGCCAATAAAACCATTGCGGAGAATAAATTAAAAAATGGCGATGCCATTAAGCTTGATGTATTAAATCTTCAATCGCAAATTGATAACGAGATAAACTTAAAGGAAGACCTTTTAAACAACCTGCAAAAACAAATCACCTTACTGCAATACACAACAGGCAATACCAATATTGCCAACAGCAGCTTCGATTTCGATCTGCCCGTTCAAACGCTGCAGGACGCCTTTACAACGGCTTCCACATCTGCGCCCGATTTTTTGCTGGCGCAGGATAAAATTGAACAGGCCAGGGCTGATTTAAAGGTAGTGAAGCAAACGGATAAGCCCAGTGTTACATTAAACGGTTCGGCCGGCGTGAAAAACGGTTATGTGCCGAATGTAAATGAAGGACGGTTTAATTATGCTGGCGGTGTAAGCCTGAAAGTGCCTTTATTTGATGCTAAAACAAAAAAGCAGGTTGCCGTGGCCGAAGCGCAGGTAAAGCAAAACCAACTGGCGCAGGAAAGCTTAATGAATGAATACCAGCAAAATATTCAGCAGGCATTAACCGACATTCAAACCAATGCAGAAAAATTAAAGAACATGAAAGGCCAGATTGAGACGGCTGAAGCCGCCGTTCAGATTGCCTCCAGCCGTTATTTGAACGGCATTGGCCTGAATACAGAGATTACCGATGCCGCCGTGAATCTGCAACGTGCTTTATTAACCGAACTGCGTTACGAATATCAACTGGCGTTGGCAAAAGTGGAATATGCAAGGGTTACGGGGTATAAGTATTGGCAGTAGTGGGTTCCAGTGAGTTGTGAATGGTGAGTTAAGAAAAGATTGGCGGGTAAATTGTATTGGCGCAACAACAATACAAAAAGGCGAAGATTAAGGAATTGATCTTCAGCAGTGAAATTTTTGTAAGGTATATTGCAAATTTTCGCAGGTGGGTGTCCACCTGTAGAACCCGCTACCGGTCGGTGAGACACCGACCGGAATGCCGCGTATAAAGCGAGAATTTGAAATGCGCCCACAATTCGCATTTTGTGGTTCTCCGGCTGCCTGAATAGTGAGCAAAAAGCTGAAAATGCCACCGTATAACTCCCAATCGCCCTCCTTTCCTCATTTTACCCCCCTTTTTTCGTGATTGCCCCCCTCGGCCTTTAGAAGATATCTGTCTAAAATTGTCGCCGGAAGCATCAGGCAGTCTGCCAATTTCTGCTTGCCTGTCATTACCTGCGGCGGCCGGATGCTTCGGGATTGCTAATATTCTTTAACTGCCAAAAATCAAATTACTTATCATGCAAAAACTAACCAGTTTATTGATGCTGCTTGTTTGTTTTGGGCTGCATGCCTATGCCCAGCAAACAGTAAGCGGTAAGGTTACCGCAGACAGCAGTGGCGCTCCGCTCGACGGCGTTACAGTTTCAGTAAAAGACGGAAAAACAGCCACACAAACTACCAAAGACGGAAGCTTCCGGCTAAATGCTTCTCCCAACGCTACCCTCATATTTAGTTATGTGGGGTACAACAGCAGGGAAGTAGCCGTAAACGGGCAATCGTTTCTCAATGTGCAACTGCAGGCTATGGCGCAAAACCTGCAGGATGTAGTGGTGATAGGTTATGGAACCCAGCGAAAATCAAACGTAACGGGCTCCATAGCAAGCATTTCTTCATCTGCCTATAAAGATCAGCCGGTAGTAAACGTAAGCTCGGCTTTGCAGGGCAGGGCTTCCGGTGTATCGGTAAGCAGCGCTTCCGGGGCGCCGGGCGGCGTGGTAAAAATCAGGATACGCGGCGCCAACTCCATCAATTCCAGCAACGATCCCCTGTTTGTGGTGGACGGCGTTGCTTTGGGCAGCATCAGCTTCCAGGACATTAATGTGAACGATATTGAATCAATGGAAGTATTAAAAGATGCTTCTGCCACGGCTATTTATGGTTCTCGCGGCGCCAACGGCGTGGTTATCATTACCACAAAAAGCGGCAAAACAGGCAAGATGACGCTGAATGCCAATGGCTTTGTTACCGCAAACCATATCAAAAAATATGACGTGCTGGGGCCGGTGGCTTATGCAGAACAGGCTAACCACATTGCCGGAACCGATGTTTTTACAGACCCCCAGTCTTATGCCGGTAAAGGCACCAACTGGCAGGACCAGGTGTTTCAAACTGGTTACACACAGAACTACCAGGTATCGCTGGGAGGCGGAACAGAAAAATCACGCTACTATATTTCAGGGTATTACGTTAAACAATCCGGTATTGTTGTAAATACCAGCCAGCAGAAAATTGCCCTTCGCTCCAATATTGACAGCAGGCTGAGCAAAAAACTAAGCGTGGGGCTGAATATGTTTTTAACCAATATTCAGTCAAAAAATAACGGCGACATGGGCAGCAAGGCCAGCCCGGTAACCTCATCGCTCACCTGGGCGCCCACGGAACCGGTGTATGACGATCCGGCAACGGGAGCATATAACCGCTACGCCATTTCTCCCATCGGCCCCAATCCTTACATGATTGCCAAAGAAAGCGATTACGAAGGCAAATCAAATACGGCGGTTGTAAACGCCAAACTGAAATGGGATATTACTGACTGGCTAAGCTTTAATACCAACGTGGGCGTGGATGCCAACTTTTACCGTAGTGGTTATGTAAATAATGAATGGATAAACGAGAGCAGCCAGTCTTCAGGCCAGGGCTCCAGCGAAAATTATACATTGCAAAACAGTAACGGGCTTACCTATCACCAAACATTCAATGGCGTGCATAACCTTTCCGTAACAGGCGTGTATGAACAAACCTCCAATAAATACAATGGTTTCAATGCAGATGGCGGCGGCCTTACTTCACTTTCCTACGGCTATTATGCTTTGCAGCTGAATGCTTCACAGGGCATCAGTTCATTTTATTCTAACTGGGGACTGCAATCTTACCTGGGCAGGATAACATACGATTATAAAGGCAAATACATGCTTATGGCCACCTACCGTGCAGATGGTTCTTCCAAATTTCAATCTACCGGTAACAAATGGGCTTACTTTCCTTCGTTTTCGGCAGGCTGGAAAATATCAGAGGAAGATTTTATGAAAGATATAACCGCTGTCTCCAATCTGAAGCTTCGCGGAAGCTGGGGCAAAACCGGCAACCAGGCCATTGCGCCTTACAGCACATTAGGCTTGCTTACCGGGCAGCAATATTCTTATGGCAGCAGCACCGCCTACCAGGGCTATACTTTGGGAAACCCGCCCAACCTTAACTTGAAATGGGAAACCACCACGCAATGGGATATTGGCATAGATGCAGCGCTTTTCAGCAACAGGCTGAATGTTACCCTGGATTATTTCAACAAGCTTACAGATGGATTATTGCTTCAAAAAACCATTCCGGACTATGACGGTGGCGGTTCGCAATGGGTAAACCTGGGCGCTGTAAGCAATAAAGGGTTTGAATTTTCTGTAAGCGCCCTTGCCGTAAACAGCCATAAGTTTTCATGGAATACCACGCTGAATATAAGCGCTTTGCAGAATAAGGTGAAAAGTATTGGCGACCAGGATATTGTGTATGTGGGCTACCCAGGTTCCGGGTTGATAAATACTTCCATACAGGTAGTGAAACCAGGCTCCCCGCTGGGCGCTTTTTATTTAATTCCCTGGGAAGGGGTGTATAAGGAAGCCGATGCCACGCTCGGTTTCGAGCCGGGCGATAACAAATACAAAGATGTTGACGGCAGCGGCTCCATCGGCTACGAAGACCGCGTGGTGAGAGGCAATCCAATCCCTAAGCTTCAACTTGGCTTCAGTAACGATTTTACTTACGGTAATTTTACCCTTAACCTGTTTATACAGGGCGTGCAGGGCAATAAGATATTCAATGCCACGTATGCTGCCGTGGCCGCACCCACCAGCGATATAAAATATCCCACGCTGGCGGCATCAGCCAGTTACTGGACGAAGAGCAATACCAATTCCGAATGGGCCGACCCGGCCAGCAAAACAGGCAGAAGCTATGTTGAGTCAACACATTATTTGCAGGATGGCAGTTATATAAGGCTAAAAAACATAAGCCTTTCTTACCTGCTTTCCAAAAAGATGATCGGCTTTGGAGACATCAGCCTGTCGCTCAGCGCACAAAACCTCTTCACCATCACCAAATACAAAGGTTTTGACCCCGAGGCGGATACACAGGGCAATACGGATATAGCCGCCGGCATTGACCTGGGCGCTTATCCAAACCCGCGTTCCTTCACCATTGGCATTAATGCTAATTTCTAAATCATTTAAAAAAGTTTATATGAAAAAATATTTCATGATCTGCATGGTTTGCATGATTGCTTCTTCCTGCAGTAAAAAAATTTTAGACGAAGCGCCCAAAGTGCCTACCGGTACACAGTTTTATAAAAATGCCAGCGACCTGTCACTCGCATCCACAGGATTATATGCCTTGATAAATGTTGCCTTTAACCAGATGGCCGGTTTAACAACCTGCTATGGCGGCGATGATGTAACCGTTGCCCGCGCCGGCAATAAAATCTCTTTTTCTGATTTTGATACCTTTCAGCCCAATTCATCCAACGACAGGATGACCAACTGGTGGAGCAGTTTCTATGCCACCATCAAATCCTGCAATTCCCTGATTTTAAATTATGCTAACGCCGACGCCACAGATGATGAAAAGAACCAGGCAGCAGGGCAGGCTTATTTTTTAAGGGCGCTGAGCTATTTCTTTCTTACAAGGGTGTGGGGCGAAATTCCATTGGTTACAGATAACACGGTGGATTACACCATCGCTAAATCTGAGCCTGCGGATATATATGCCCTGATAGTTTCAGATTTGCAGAATGCCGAAACCATGCTGCCCGATAGCTGGAATGGCATAGGCGTTCAGTTTCAGGATGGCGTGAATGTGGCGCCCACTGCCGGCTCAGCAAAAGCATTGCTTGCCAATGTTTACTTAACCATGGCAGGCTGGCCTTTAAAGCAAACCGATAACTATGCGCTGGCTGCTGAAAAAGCCAGGGAGGTAATAGATAACAAAGCGAAATATAATATTGATCTTTTAACTGATTTCCGCAACCTGTGGCTGAAAGAATACAAGTATAACAATGAAGCGGTTTTTGCCTGTTACTACAACCCGACCGTGCCCAATGCAGCCTGGAACCAGTGGGATATGTGCGGCCCTAATTCAACGCAATGTGGCGACGAAGGCGGCTGGGACGATTTTTTTGGCGAGATAAATTTTTACAACAACTTTCCGGCAGGCCAGCGCAAAGAAGGCACTTACCAGTCGGTTTATTTTGTAAATGGCACTGCAACCGACTGGGCGCATACCACTTTAAAGCATCCTTATTTTAATAAATACCTGGACGATGACACTTATAATGCCACCACGCATGTTGGCAACTGGGCAGGCGGCCATACCATTTTCGTGATCCGTTATGCAGAAACATTATTAACCTACGCCGAAGCAGAAGCCATGTCATCCGGCGCCGATGCAAACGCTTACGCCGCCATAAACGCCATAAGGAACAGGGCCGGATTGGCCGACCTTACACCGGGCCTTTCCCAATCGGCATTCCGCGATTCTGTAATTGCCGAAAGAGGCTGGGAGTTTGCAGGCCTTGAGCCAGCCGCACGCTGGTTTGATTTGCTGCGCACAGAAACAGTGGCCAAAGCCAATGCCAGCCGCAATGCTGCGGAAGAGCCTTTAAGCGGCGCGCCCGATGATAATGCGCACACGTTTTACTGGGCGCCAATCCCGATAAACGATGCCCAGTTGAATCCAAACCTTTAAAACCAATAAACAAGGCAGTTTTTGCATTTTTAGCAGTTAAAGAAGGCTTCTGCATTTGCGGAAGCCTTTAATAATCTTTAAATTGTTCGTCATTATTGTTTATATTTTTTTCAACATATAAGTTATTAGAAGCTGTTTGAATTTTTTTCGCACGGAGCACACAGAGCCAACAGAGGCGCTTCATTGCCCTGTTGGCCTCCTTACTCTGTGCGAAGGATCGCTAAATTTCTGTAAAGAATTAAATTTTAAACAGCTTCCCGGAAATAAACAATAAAACCGGCATTATCTGTTTAGCAGATCATCGTCAACCATATCCTGTGTGGTCTCAATAAAAGCAAAAAACAAATTATACTGCATAATGAATAAAAGAAATATCACCAGCCTCATTGCCTGTAAAAAGGCATTCCTCACTGGTATAGTTATAACCTTTTTTTTCTTTGTTTCCGCGCAGGCGCAATGGAAACATGGAAGGCTGAAAGTAACTGCTGACGGGCATTATTTACAATATGAAGACGGCACGCCTTTTTTCTGGCTGGGCGATACAGGCTGGGAACTCTTTCATCGTTTAAGTAAAGAAGAAATTGAAACCTACCTGGAAAACCGCCGGCAAAAGGGCTTCAACGTAATACAGGCCGTTGTGCTTGCCGAATTTGACGGGCTGAAAAGGCCCAACTATTATGGGGAACTGCCCTTAAAAAACCTTGATCCCGGCCAGCCCAATGAAAAATATTTTGAGCTTATAGACTGGACGCTAAAAAATGCGCTGCAAAAAAATATGTTCATCGGTTTATTGCCCACATGGGGCGATAAGGTAACGCCGGGCTGGGGAACAGGGCCTGTTATATTCGACAGCGTGAATGCATACGCTTATGGCAAATGGATGGGCAACCGGTATAAAGATTACCCGAACATCATCTGGATATTGGGCGGCGACCGTCCGGCCCTTACAGAAAAAGATAACTGGTTACCCGTCTGGCGCGCCATGGCAAAAGGCATTACTGAAGCAACCCGTCATCAATGCATTATCACCTATCACCCCTGGGGCGGCGAAAGCTCCACCTCGCAATGGATACACAATGAGCCCTGGCCCGATATAAATATGATGCAGAGCGGCCATGGCGCCGGGCATGATGTGGAGGTTTGGGAATGGATTGCAAGAGACAGGGCGCTGCAGCCCGTAAAACCCACACTGGATGCCGAGCCGAATTATGAAGACCACCCGGTAAACCCCTGGCCTAAATGGAATCCTGACAGCGGGTATTTTCGCGCTTATGATGTGCGCAAACAAATTTACCGATCCGTGTTCGCAGGCGCCTGCGGCGTTACTTACGGCCATCATGCCGTATGGCAGTTTATGAGCGCAAGGGAAGAGCTGGTGAATTATGCTGACCGCGGATGGCTGAATGCTATTGACAGGCCCGGCGCTTTCCAGGCAGGTTATTTAAAAAGGCTGATAGAATCAAGGCCCATGCTGCAGCGCATTCCCGACGAAAACCTGATTGCAGATGGGCAGGGCAGCAAAGGCAATCATATTGAAAGCTTTCATGCAGCCGGTTACAGTTATGCCATGATATATATGCCGGTGGGTAAAACAATCCGGGTGAATACAAGTGGCTTTAAACATACGATAATTGCGTGGTGGTTCAATCCCAGAGATGCATCTGTGCAAAAAGCAGGCGCATTCAATCCTTCTGAAACAATATCTTTTACATCGCCAACAACCGGGATGGAAAATGACTGGGTGCTTGTATTAGACGACAGCAGTTCCCGTTTTAAAGAACCGGCAACTGAAAAATAAATTCAGATGCAGCCGGAAATCTGTTCTTATGGGATTATAATGAGCACTAAGCTGTTTAAATTTTTTTCGCACGGAGAACACAGAGATAACGGAGGTCTGTAATTTCTCCGTTAACTCCTTTGCTCTGTGCAAAGGATCGCTGAATCCCTGTAAAGAATTAAAGGTTCAAACAGTTTCTCAGATACAAGGAGCGCAAAGCTTTCATAAAGCATACATTTAACTGAACAGGGAAAGAGAAACCAGGCAGATAGATTCCGGTAACATTTTTGTTTACATTCATGCTGCAATGCAGTTAATTGAATTTACTGATAAAGGTTTGTTTTGCCGCGCCGGCAATTTTTATATTGACCCGTGGAAGCCGGTTGATTATGCCATTATTACCCATGCGCACAGCGACCATGCCAAATGGGGCAGTAAAAACTATTTATGCCACACGCTTACCAAGCCTTTGCTGCAGGCGCGCCTGGGCGATAACCATTATGAAACGCTGGAGTGGAATGAAACCAGAACCATTAACGGCATAAAAGTTTCATTACATCCCGCAGGCCACATTATCGGTTCTTCGCAAATACGGGTTGAATACAATAGCGAGGTCTGGGTAGCCAGCGGCGATTATAAAGTGGCCAACGATGGATTAAGCGGCGCTTTTGAGCCCGTAAAATGCAATGCTTTCATCACCGAATCTACTTTTGGCCTGCCTGTTTATTGCTGGAAAGACCAGGATATTGTTTTTGAAAACATGCGCAACTGGATCCTTGCCAACAAAGCGCTCAATAAGGCCAGTATTATTATCGCCTATAGCTTAGGCAAGGCGCAGCGGATACTGAAAGCCCTGGAAGATTTTGATGAAACCATTTACATGCACGGCGCCACCTGGAATATGCACCAGGCTTTAGTGAATGCCGGTATTCTTCTTCCAAAAATAAATGCAGCGCGCGTAACGCCTGAAACGCCAAAAGAAAAACTGAAAGAAAGCATCGTAATAGCGCCGCCGGGCGCCGAAGGTTCGCCGTGGCTAAAACGGTTTAATCCCTACGCTATCGGCGTATGCAGCGGCTGGATGCAGGTTCGCGGCAATGCGCGCCGGAAAAACGTGGACGGCGCTTTTGTTTTAAGCGACCATGCCGACTGGAATGGTTTATTACAGGCTATAAAAGAAACGCAGGCGGAGAAAGTATTTGTTACGCACGGTTATCAATCGGTATTCAGCCGTTATTTGAATGAACAGGGCACTTGGAGCGCCGAAGTAAAAACAGAATATGGGCAAGATGGAGAAGAAAAGGAAACGGATGCGGCAATTTGAATAAAAAAGGGGTGAAATTCTTAATAAAAGGGTGTAAAGTATCGGAAAAAGGGTGGAATTGATCAGAAAAAAGGTCGGAAAAACCGGAAAAAAGGTATAAACAGGCTTAAAAAAGGTATAAAAAATAAGTTTTCCAGCGATTTTTTCCCGAAAAAACAGCGAAAACAAACAGTTTACCGGGAAATTTTTCAGTATTCCAGGGAAAAATTTTAGAAAACAGAGGGAAAGTAATGGCTTCGCCGCTTGAATATTTCATTTTTCCGGGGTAAAAACCGGCAATGCGCGTAAAACCACCATGGTAAAAAGGTTGATGAATACAATATGAAAGCATTTGCAAACCTTGTAAATATATTGGGCGCTTCTACCAAAACACTGGAGAAGCAGGAAGCGCTTATCAGCTATTTTTCACTGGCAGATGATAAAGATAAAGTGTGGGTGATTGCACTGTTTAGCGGAAGAAGGCCGCGGCGGCTGGTAAATTCTTCTTTATTGCCGCAATGGTGTGTGGAAATAGCGCAAATTCCGGGCTGGCTGTTTGGCGAATGTTACGGCTCGGTGGGTGATATGGCTGAAACCATTGCTTTGCTCCTGCCCGAAGCCACGGAAGAAACCAATCAGTGTTCTTTATCTTTTTACATAGAAAAACTTATTTCGCTCGAAAAGGAAAGCGAAGCCGTAAAAAAGGAATTTATTACCGGTTGCTGGCGCAGCATGCATAAAGATGAACGGTTTGTACTCAATAAACTGCTCACGGGCAATTTTCGCATTGGCATTTCTCAAAAACAAATGGTGAATGCGCTGGCAAAAACGGTAAAGCTGGAGCCATCTGTTATTGCCCACCGCATAAGTGGCAACTGGGATCCTGCAACCACTTCGTTCGATGATCTTTTAAGTGAAAATGCAAACATCATTGATTATTCAAAGCCCTATCCATTTTATTTGGCGTATGCCCTGGAAGAAAATCCTGAAACTTTAGGGGAACCGCAGGCATGGCAGGCCGAATGGAAATGGGATGGCATTCGCGGCGAGATCATTAAACGGAATAACCAGCTGTTTGTATGGAGCCGCGGCGAAGAACTGATAACGGAAAAGTTTCCCGAATATGCCATTTTGCAGCAAAAGCTGCCGGAAGGCGTGGCTTTAGATGGAGAAATTATTAGTTTAACCAATGCCGGCGCTTCCGCCAATGATTTCACCGTTTTACCCTTTGCCTTATTACAAACAAGAATCGGCAGGAAGCATGTTACCAAAAAACAATTAACGGAATCGCCGGTGGGTTTTGTGGCTTATGATGTATTAGAGTTTGAAGGTGAGGATTTTCGCAGCAGAACACTGGGAGAGCGCAGGATTATTTTGGAAAAGATGATTGCCGGTGTAAATGAACCTGTGCTGAGGCTGTCGCCCATTATCCATTTTAATAACTGGGATGAGCTGGCAGCCACACGGGCCACCAGCCGGGATATAAATGCGGAAGGTATTATGCTGAAACGCAAAACATCCATTTACCAGGTTGGCAGAAAAGCAGGCGATTGGTGGAAATGGAAGATTGATCCGCTCACCATTGATGCTGTAATGATCTATGCCCAAAAAGGCAGCGGCAGAAGAAGCACGCTTTATACCGATTATACGTTTGCCGTAAAAGATGATGATGCGCTTATTCCTTTCACCAAAGCTTATTCCGGCTTAACCGATAAAGAATTTGCCCAGGTAGATGCTTTTGTAAAAAGAAATTCACTGGAAAAATTTGGCCCGGTGCGCACCGTAAAGCCAGAACTTGTTTTTGAGATTGCCTTTGAAGGCATTGCTGCCAGCAACCGGCATAAAAGCGGCGTGGCGCTGCGCTTTCCGCGCATCAGGCGCTGGAGAAAAGATAAACCGGTATCGGAAATTAATACACTTGATGATTTGAAAAAAATGCTGGAAGCCTATGGAAAGTAATTATGAGACGCCTGAATCAACACAGCTGTTAGCTTACTTTTGCTCCGTAAAAATTTCTTCCAATGAACTTTGATTTAACTGAAGAGCATCTGATGATTCAGCAGGCTGCCCGCGATTTTGCCAATACAGAATGTTTGCCCGGCGTAATTGAGCGCGATGAAAAAATGATCTTTCCCAAAGAGCAGGTTTTAATGCTGGCCGATCTTGGGTTTATGGGCATGATGGTGAATGAAAAATATGGCGGCGCCGGCCTTGACACGCTCAGTTACGTTATTGCCATGGAAGAAATCTCAAAAGTGGATGCCAGCACTTCGGTGTGCATGAGCGTAAACAACAGCCTCGTTTGCTGGGGCCTGGAAGCCTTTGGCACAGAAGAACAGAAACAAAAATATCTCACACCTTTAGCGCAGGGCAAAAAAGACGGAACATTATATATCGGTGCATTTTTATTAAGCGAGCCGGAAGCAGGCAGCGATGCCACTTCGCAGCAAACAACAGCAGAAGATAAAGGCGATTATTATTTAATTAACGGCACAAAGAACTGGATCACCAACGGTTCAAGCGCCAGCGTGTACCTGGTTATGGCGCAAACAGACCGTTCAAAAGGTGCAAGGGGCATTAATGCATTTATAGTTGAAAAAAGCTGGCCGGGCGTAACGGTTGGCCCTAAAGAAAACAAAATGGGCATTCGCGGCAGCGATACGCATTCCATTCAGTTCAGCGATGTACAGGTGCCCAAAGAAAATCGTATTGGGGAAGATGGCTTTGGGTTTAAGTTCGCTATGCAGGTGTTGAGCGGCGGCCGCATTGGCATAGCCGCCCAGGCGCTGGGCATAGCCGCCGGCGCTTTGGAAAGAGCGGTTCAATACGCCAAAGAAAGAAGGGCCTTTGGTACACCCATTATACACCACCAGGCCATCCAGTTTAAACTGGCCGATATGGCTACCCGGGCAGAAGCAGCCCGCCTGCTGGTATATAAAGCGGCTTTGGATAAAGATGCGGGCAGGGATTACACCATAAGCTCGGCCATGGCGAAAGTATTTGCTTCAGAAACAGCTATGTGGGCGGCCACCGAAGCAGTGCAAATACACGGCGGCTATGGCTATGTAAAAGAATACCACGTAGAACGGCTGATGCGTGATGCAAAGATTACCCAGATATATGAAGGCACCAGTGAAGTACAAAGAATGGTAATAGGCAGGTCTCTGTTTTAGAAGCTTATCGCCTTTTCGTCCAGTAGTTTGGGTCATGCGAGGGACAGTTGGCGCTCCTGCTCCCAATGCAGGAGGAAAAGAGCGCTGCACATAAGCAAGCCGTCAGGATGATTAAAAAAAGTTTACGCATATAAGATATTGATTTAGCTTAAACGGATATTGAATTGCGAAAATTGTTTATAAGATTTAAAGTTGAAGTCAATATTCTGTTAACCCATACAATTTATTTGTGAAAAGATAGTACAGTCAGTTTAACGTATGGCAAAGAAACAGCTAAATTCCTGATATTTTTGGTTTCTGAATAAATAAGGCAGATTGAAGCCCATTTTTAAGAACTAATACTACTTTCGCGCAAGTAATTTTTTCCAATGAGTTTGCAGATTTTACACCCGCTTGCCATTATTGACCTTGAAACTACAGGAATAGACCTGGCAACCGATAAAATAATTGAGATAGCCATTGTAAAGCTGATGCCGGATGGCGCCATTCAGAAAAAAAGGAAACTTATCAACCCGCAGAAACCTATTCCGCAGGCTTCAAGCAATGTGCACGGTATTACAGATGAAATGGTTAAAGATGCGCCAACCTTTAAACAGGTGGCCAATGAAATAAAACAATTTCTTGCCAACTGCGACCTGGGCGGCTATAACAGTAACCGCTTTGATATTCCTATGCTGGTGGAAGAATTTTTGAGAGCCGGCCTGGAATTTTTAATGGAAGGCAGAAAATTGGTTGATGTACAGAAAATATTTCACAGTATGGAACAGCGCACTTTAAGCGCAGCCTATAAATTTTATTGCAATAAGGTGCTGGAAAATGCCCACAGCGCAGAAGCCGATGCTGAAGCCACACTGGAAATTCTGCATGCACAGGTGTTGCGTTATCCCCAGCTTGGGTTAAGCATAGAAACAATTTTAAATTGTATAGGAGAAGATGATTGCGTTGATTTTGCCCGCAGGATGGTAAAGATAGATGGCATTGAAACCTTCAATTTCGGGAAACATAAAGGCAAACCGGTTGCAGATGTTTTAAGAGTTGAACCGCAGTATTACGACTGGATGATGAAAGGAGATTTTTCGCTTCATACAAAACAAAAACTTACAGAGATATTCAACCGCACTTTCCTTAAAAAATAAATTAAGTCAATTTTGGCTTTTTATTTATCTTATTGAGGCAGAATATTGTATTTTCGAAAACTGTCTGTATAAGCTGATTTGCCTTTGGAAAAATTAATCATCATACCCACTTACAACGAAATAGAGAATATTCCGCTTATTCTAAAAGCCATATTTTCGTTGCAGCTTAATTACCATGTTTTGGTGATTGATGATAATTCTCCCGATGGCACAGCAGCCAGGGTGGAAGAATTACAGTTGTTTTACCCTCAACAGTTATTTCTGTTAAAACGCAGCGGCAAACTTGGCCTCGGCACGGCCTATATTGAGGGCTTTAAATGGGCGATAAAAAGGAAATATGAATTTATTTTTGAAATGGATGCCGATTTTTCGCACAGTCCTGCCGACCTGGAACGCTTATATGCCGCCTGCAGGAAAAATGGTTTTGACGTAGCCATAGGCAGCCGTTATGTTCCTGGCGGCAGAATTGAAAACTGGCCTTTAGACAGGCATATTTATTCAAAAGGCGGCGCTTTATATACAAGAATGATCACCTTTATGCCTGTAAAAGATCCTACTGCGGGTTTTGTTTGTTACAGAAGAAAAGTGCTGGAAACTATCAATTTCAATGAAATTAAATTTATTGGTTATGCTTTCCAGATTGAAATGAAATTTGCCGCCTGGAAACTTGGCTTTAAAATAACCGAAGTGCCCATTGTATTTATTGACCGCAAGAAAGGCGTGAGCAAAATGAGCGGCAAAATTTTAAAAGAGGGCGTTTTTGGCGTGCTCGCCATACAGATGAAAAGCTTTTTTGGCAATTACCGCAGGCGCATGAAGAAGCTGCCGCCAGTCCATAATTATATTCAACCGGCTTTTACCGAAACAGATAAATTAACGTCCTGATTGTTATCTGTTTATTAATTTAAACAAAACCTTTTCCGGTACTTTGTATTATTTTGATATTTTTGCCTTGTGAATTTGATTTAATTACTACCCCGCACTTTCTAACTCTCCCCATTAAGTTCAGCATTTATTTTTTGTAATTAAAATCTGAGGGCAGGCTATGTATTCGTATGCATTATTGGAACCGGGCTATTTTTACCTGGTTCAGGAAAAAGAAAATGAAGAATTGATTCTATTACAGGTAAAGGTGGTAAGCGACTACTGCATGTATGTGGAAAAGTACCATGAAAGCATTGTGCAGGAATGGAAGCGAAAAACCGATCCTGTTTTTGATATAGTGGAGCTGTTAAGCGATGAAAAGATGAAGGAATGGACCAATGCTTATTACAGCAACGAAGATGCTTTTTATGAAGAGGATGATGAATGAAAGCAGCCCATCCCAAACCCTTCCCAAAGGGAAGGGCTTTTTAGCCGCTGTAAAGTTTGTTTGATTTTTATTTGGGTGTTTTAAGCCCCTTCCCTTCGGGGAGGGGTTTGGGGAGAGGCTTTATTTGCTCGTCATTCTCACAAAGGGAATCAGCATTTCTTCCATGCTTACGCCGCCATGCTGAAAGGTATTTCGGTAATAATTTACGTAGTAGTTATAATTATTGGGATAGCATAAATAAGCGTTCTCCCTTGCAAAAATATAAGAAGAGTTTACGTTTGGCACCGGCAGGCCGGCCTGCCGCGGATCCCTGAACGCCAACACGTCTTTTGCCTCATAATTCAAATTGCGGCCATGCTTGTACCGCAGATTGGCCGTAGTTTGTTTATCGCCAATAACTTTACAGGGCGTATTTACGCGCACGCTGCCATGATCGGTAGCAAGCACCAGGTTAATGTTTTTATCTGCCACCTTCTTTAAGGCCTGGTGCAACGGGCTGTGCTCAAACCAGCTCCTGGTAATGCTGCGGTAACTGGTTTCATCGCCGGCGAGCTCTTTCAGCACTTCCATTTCCGTTCTTGCATGGCTTAGCATATCCACAAAATTGTAAACAACAATATTCAGGTCATTATTCAGCAGGTTGTGAATATTGCTCACCAGTTGCTGGCCGTCATTATGATGCAATACTTTTGTATAGCTGAATTTTAAATCATCTTTCTTTAAACGCTTTAGCTGCACCCTGAAAAAATCTTCTTCATATAAATTCTTGCTGCCTTCTTCATCGTCGTTTTTCCATTGTGCGGGGAAAAGCTTTTCTATTTCCACCGGCAGCAGGCCGGCAAAAATGGCATTGCGGCTGTATTGCGTGGCGGTAGGCAAAATGCTGTAAAAGGTATCTTCTTCCACTATACGGAAGCTTTCCATAAAAATGGACTGTATGGCTTTCCATTGGTCGAAGCGAAGATTATCTATCAGCACAAAAAAAGTGGTTTCCCCCTTTTTTACCTGCGGCAGAATTTTCTGTTTGAACAAAGTATGGCTCATCACAGGTGCACCTTTGCCGCCAATCCAGTTAGCATAGTTTTTACTGATGAATTTAAAGAACTCTGTATTGGCTTCCTGTTTCTGGGTTTGAAAAACTTCCTGCATTTCGGGGCTGTTGCTTTTTTCCATTTCAAGCTCCCAGTACACAAGCTTCTTGTAAATATCCATCCACTCGTTATAGTCAGGATTGCTGTTCAGCGCCATGAATAAATTGCGAAACTGCTGCTGGTAAGCCGAAGTGGTTTTTTCTGCAACCAGCCGCTTATTATCAATGATCTTTTTAAGGCAAAGCAACACCTGGTTTGGATTAACCGGCTTAATAAGATAATCGGTTATCTGGCTGCCAATAGCTTCCTCCATCAGGTTCTCGGTTTCGTTCTTGGTTATCATCACCACCGGGATATTTCTTACTTCTTTTATCTTCTGCAAAGTTTCCAGACCTGTAATGCCGGGCATCGTTTCATCCAGCAAAACAATATCCAGTGTATTATCCTTTACAAAATCAACCGCATCAAAACCATTAGTGCGGGTATGCACTTCATAACCCTTGTTCTCCAAAAACAGTTTTTGCGATTGAAGGTTTTCTATTTCATCATCTACCCAGAGTATAGTTGCTACAGCCATATAAATAATTTATGATGTATGATGTCAGATTTACAGTTTTCAATCAAAATGTTACAATCTTTGTAAACAAGTGTAGTTGTAAAATTATCTTTTTAAAACTCCGTTCTTGTACAGCTACATGTTATTAATGGCCGATTTAACAAAGCCTCAACAGTAATGCCAGCATCAAAAAGAAAGATCATCAACGATCCCATTTACGGTTTTATAACCATTGACGACCCGCTGCTTTTTGCAGTTATTGACCATCCCTGGTACCAGCGGTTAAGGCGCATTTATCAAATGGCCCTGGCGCAAATGGTATATCCCGGCGCTGTGCATTCCAGGCTGCATCATTCATTGGGCGCCTATCATTTAATTTGCCTTGCCATACATGAGCTCAGGCAGAAAGGCATTGATATTAGTTATGAAGAAGAAATGGGTGCCAAATCCGCCATATTGCTGCACGACATCGGGCACGGCCCTTTCTCCCATGCATTGGAGCATGTTCTTGTACCCGGCGTTCACCACGAAACAATCGGCTTACAGATCATGCAAAAGCTGGATAATGAACTGGATGGCAGGCTAACAACAGCAATTGACATTTTCACCAATAAATACCCCAAACAATTTTTGCATCAGCTAATAAGCGGGCAACTGGACGTGGACCGGATGGATTACTTAACCCGCGACAGCTTTTTTACCGGCGTAAGCGAAGGCGTGATTGGTTATGACCGCATTTTAAAAATGCTTGCCGTGCATGAAGGCCAGCTGATGGTGGAAGAGAAAGCTACCTACAGCGTAGAAAAATTTTTAGTGGCGCGCAGGCAAATGTACTGGCAGGTTTACCTGCATAAGACCGTGCTGGCAGCAGAAAAAATGGTGGTGAAAATTATTGAGCGGGCCAGGGAAATTTTTGACGGCAGCCTGAAGCTGAATGCCACGCTTGATTATTTTTTTGAAACCTTTTCTGAAATGAACGATGAAGCGCTTGAAAAATTCTGCCTTACAGACGATCACGATGTAATGTTTGCCATAAAGAAATGGAGCAGCCACCCGGATAAGGTGCTTTCCACCTTATGTAAAAATTTACTAAACCGCCGGCTGTATAAATGCAGGCTGCAAACCCGGGCTTTTGATGAAAATGAAATTGAAGAAAAGCGAAAACAAACAGCCGCAAAAATGAACATATCGGTGCACGAAGCCGGTTATTTTGTATTTACCGGCGAGGCGATGAACACAACTTACCGGCTGCAGGACGAACAAATAAACATTATTTCAAAAAATGGAACGGTTAAAGATATATCGCAGGTTGACGATCCGCTGATCCACAAAACTCTTTCCATGCCCGTTAAAAAATTTTACATTTGTCAATTAATTTAACGCTGCCTATTTTTATATGATGCCATATACAGGAACAATAAAATCTAATGTATGAAGATCAATGCAGAACGCATTGCCCAGTTTATAGAAGGAAAGGTAGAAGGAAACGGAAATGCTGAAGTAGCCTCCTTTGGTAAAATTGAAGAAGCCAAAGAAGGGCAGCTTGCTTTTCTTGCCAATCCCAGGTATGAAGAATTCCTGTACACCACCAAAGCTTCTGTTGTTTTATTAAACGATAATTATGAACTGAAACAACCTGTTGCCGCAACGCTCATTCGCGTGCCGGATGCTTATATCGCTTTTGCCAAACTGTTGCAGGTGTATCAGGAGTTAATGAAATCACAGTTAACCGGCATTCAGCAACCCAGTTATATTGATGGATCGGCCCAACTGGGCGAAGATGTTTTTGTAGGGGTTTTCACTTACATTGGCGCTAATGCCGTAATCGGCAACAATGTAAAATTATATCCCGGCGTGTATGTAGGAAACGATGTGAAGATTGATGACAATGCCATTCTTCATCCCGGCGTAAAAATTTATTTCGGCTGCTGCATTGGAAAAAACGTTACCATTCATGCAGGTACCGTTATTGGCGGCGACGGCTTTGGTTTTGCACCGCAGGAAGACGGAGGCTATAAAAAAGTACCGCAGATAGGCAATGTAGTTATAGAAGATAATGTTGAAATAGGCTGCAATGCAGCCATAGACCGCGCCACAGTTGGTTCCACCATCATTCATTCAGGTACCAAGCTTGACAACCTTATTCAAATCGCCCATAATGTTGAAGTAGGGTGCAACACGGTAATTGCAGCGCAGGCCGGCGTTAGTGGCAGCACCAAAATAGGCAGGAATGCCATGATAGGCGGGCAGGTAGGCATTGTAGGCCATTTGCAAATTGCCGATGGCACCAAGATAAATGCGCAAAGCGGCGTATCAAAATCAATCAAGGAAAAAAATACCGCGGTAACAGGTTCGCCGGCTTACGATTATACAAGCGCCCTGCGCAGCCAGGCTTTAACCCGCAACCTTCCACAAATGGAAAAAAGGCTTGCTGAGCTTGAAAAGCTGGTTCGGCAGCTAATGCAGGAAAAAATCAACTTTTAAGTTGATTTTATATCATCCCCATCCTCTAAAAACTAATACCCAAACCAGAAATCTTAGCTTTGCGCGCCGGCAAATATTCATATTGAAAAAACCCAGTATAAAAAATTGAAAGAATGGATGTAAATTTTAATCCAGATAAACAGCACACTTTAGCAAAAGCCATCACCATAAGCGGCACCGGTTTACATACGGGTGTTTTGGTTGACATGAAACTCAATCCAGCCCACCCGGGATTCGGCATCCAGTTTCAGCGTACAGATCTGCCGGGCGCATCAGCTATAAAAGCAGACTGTGATTTTGTAACCGATACCAGCCGCGGCACCACCCTGCAGATTGGTGAAGCCAAAGTAAGCACGATAGAACATTTACTTGCCGCCCTTACCGGCATGGGCGTTGACAATGTTTTAATTGAGCTGAATGGCCCCGAAATACCCATTATGGATGGCAGTTCCCAGCCTTTCATCGCGCATATTGAAGAAGCCGGCGTGATAGAGCAGGAAGCTGCAAAAGCATGGTACAGCATTGAGGAGAACATCTATTATTTCGATGAAGAGAAAAGAGTGGAAATGACAGCCCTGCCATCCACCAATTACCGCATCACTACATTAATAGATTTCAACAGCCCCGTATTAGGCACGCAGCATGCCGGTTTAAAAAACATGCATGATTTTAAAACGGAAATTGCACCCTGCCGCACTTTTTGTTTTTTGCATGAACTGGAAATGCTGCTGGATAACAACCTGATAAAAGGCGGCGACATTAATAATGCCATTGTTATTGTGGATAAAGTGATAGGCGATGCCGAATTAAAGCGCCTGCAAAAAGTTTTTAAAAGAGATAAAATTGAAGTTAAGAGCGAAGGCTATCTGAATAACCTGGAACTGCGTTTTCCGAATGAGCCGGCGAGGCATAAACTGCTCGATATAGTGGGCGATCTTACCCTGGTGGGCTATCCTTTAAAAGCCAATATTATTGCCAACCGGCCTGGCCACAGCAGCAACGTGGCATTTGCCAAAAAAATAAAACAATATATCCGGAAGAACAAGCATTTAAAAGATGTGCCGGTATATGATGCAGCACAACCAGCCGTTTTTGGCCTTGATTATATAGAAAAGACCTTGCCGCACCGGTTTCCTTTTTTGCTGGTTGATAAAATCATCGAGCTCACCGATACACGCATAATCGGTATTAAGAATGTAACTTTTAATGAATGGTTTTTCCAGGGGCATTTTCCCAATAATCCCGTAATGCCGGGCGTTTTGCAGATTGAAGCACTGGCGCAAACCGGCGGCATTCTTTGCATCAACGCCATGCCGGAAGGTAAATACGATACTTATTTTCTGAAAATAGATAATTGCAAATTCAAGCAAAAAGTAGTGCCTGGCGATACTATGGTACTTAAAATGGAATTAAACGGGCCTATCCGAAGGGGTATTTGCGATATGAAAGGTACTGTGTATGTGGCCGGTAAGGTAGCCACAGAGGCAAACCTTGTGGCACAGCTCGTAAAAGTTGATTAGCCAATTTAGCATTATATTAAATATGAACGGCTAACTTTGCCGCGTTTTACGTTAAAACAATCCTGCATTCATTAATGCAATATTAAATGATTCATCCGCATACGTACATTCATCCAAACGCAAAGCTTGCTGAAAACGCAAAAGTTGATCCGTTCACCGTAATTCACCAAAATGTTGAAATTGGCGCCGGTACCTGGATAGGCAGCAACGTAACTATAATGGAAGGCGTAAAAATCGGCAGCAATTGCCGCATTTTCCCCGGCGCTGTTTTAGGCGCCGTTCCGCAGGATTTAAAATACAGAGACGAAGATACCTACGTTGAAATAGGCGATAACACCACCATAAGAGAATTTGTAACCATACACCGCGGCACCAGCTATCGCTGGAAAACTACGGTTGGCAAAAACTGCCTTATCATGGCCTATAGCCATATTGCCCACGATTGTGTGGTTGGCGACAACTGCATTATGAGCAATAACAGCCAGATGGCCGGTCACGTAGTAATGGGCGATTATGCCTGGGTGGCAGGCTTTACCGCCATTCACCAGTTTGTAAAAATTGGCCAGCACGCATTTATTGCAGGCGGAAGCCTTGTGCGTAAAGATGTGCCGCCATACATAAAAGCCATAAGAAACCCGCTTAGTTACGGCGGCGTTAACAGCGTTGGCCTTAAAAGAAGAGGCTTTTCATTAGACAGAATAAATGCCATTCTCGATATATACCGCGTTATTTACAATAAAGGCCTCAATACAACAAAAGCGCTGGAATATATTGAAGAAGAAATGCCTGCCAGCGATGAACGCGACGAGATTGTAGGGTTTATACGTGAAAGCGAAAGGGGCATTATAAAAAGATATACCAAAACGGAAGCTGAAGACGAATAGTAAGTTTTTCTCTCTCCGCGGCGTGCCTCCTCCTATCTTTGTTTGCGATCAACATGAATATAAAGCTTACCCATGCAGGCAAACGTTTTAGCCGTGAGTGGATTTTTCGCAATCTCAGTTACGAATTTTTGCCCGGGATACAATATGCCATAACCGGCCCGAACGGAAGCGGCAAAAGCACTTTGCTGCAGGCCATTGCAGGTTTCTCTGTTGTAAATGAAGGCAGTATTGAATGGCTGCTGAACAGCAAAAATATACAGCCGGAAGAAACACATGCTTACATTTCCATAGCTGCACCCTATCTTGAGCTGATTGAAGAAATGACGGCAAAAGAATTCCTGCTCTTTCATATCAACTTTAAAAAATTCATACAAAACCTTTCCGCCGAAGCTATTTTAGAGGAAGCAGATTTAGCGAATGCCGCCCATAAACAAATCCGTTTTTTCAGCAGCGGTATGAAACAAAGGTTAAAACTGGCGCAGGCTTTTTTTTCTGATGTGCCGGTTGTTTTGCTGGATGAGCCCTGCACCAACCTGGACGCTTCAGGCTATGCCTTGTATTATAAATGGATTGAAAATCATAGCGCAGGAAGATTGATTATTATTTCCAGCAATGATGAGAATGAATACCGGTTCTGTAATAACAGGGTTAATATCCGGGATTATAAGATGGGGAAACCTGTGAATGCTTAGTGACGATGCTGCTTTCAGCTTCCCCGTCTGGTTACTGCGCTGTTTTTATTGAAAATATCTTTATGCCGGCTGGTTTTACAGACGATTTCCGGAGAATCAGTTTTGTGCTTAGAGACAGGTAGGCTGGTTCGCCTTTGCCGGCATCTCCCTTTAATATATCTATCAACAACTGCATTGCCTTTCTGCCCATTTCAGCTACGGGTTGTTCCACTGTCGTTAATGCAGGTTCAATAATAGCGGCAATAGGATCATTGCTAAAACCAACCACGCCCAGTTCTTCCGGTATATGAATGCCTTTGGCTTTGGCTGTAAGGATTAACTGGATAGCGGTTGGGTCGTTCACACAAAAAACAGCATCAGGTGGCTCCGGCAGGCCAAGCAAATATTTAGCGCTTTTAACAGCGTCTTGTTTGGAAAGATCACAGCTTGTGATCAATTCATCCAATATAGGAAGCTTGTATTTCTTTAAAGCGTCTTTATAGCCGTTTAAGCGGTTATGGCTTAACCGCAGGTTGGCAGGGCCGCCTATATGCGCAATGCGTTTATATCCATTCTTTATTAAATGTTCCGTTGCCTTAAATGCACCGTTGTAATCATTCACCAGCACTTTGGGCACATTCATTTCATCGCAAACCCTGTTAAAGAAAACAACCGGGATGCCATGCCGCTCAAACCGTTTATAATGATCTATATTTCTGGTTTCCTTTGACATTGAAATTAGCACACCATCTACCCTGTTTGCTATTAAAACATTGGCATTGGAAACTTCTGTGAAATATGATTCCTGCGACTGGCAAATAATAACATTATACCCTGCTGCTGATGCAATTTGCTGTGCTCCTATAATAACCGTTGGAAAAAAATAAGTAAGAAACTCAGGTACAATAATGCCTATGGTATTGGTTTTATTTTGCACCAGGCTTTTGGCAAGCAGGTTAGGCTGGTAATCCAATTCTTTTGCCATTTGCAAAACTGCCTGCCTTGTTTGTTCATTAATGTCACTATGTTCATGCAGTGCTCTTGACACAGTTGATTTGGAAACATTTAAAGCCCTGGCAATATCTGCTATAGTTGCTATATGTCTTTTATGGTTATTGTCCGGCAAATCTTCTTTACATGCATCATGTATGGTGAAATAAATATTACAGTCTTTACAGTAATACCGCTGCTTGCCCCTGAGTTTTCCTGATTTTGAAATGGCATGCACCATATTGCATTTAATACAGCGTATCATCGGCATTAATTCGTTAGACTTCTATCAAGCATTGTTTGCTAAATGCGATAAAAATAAGGATTTGCCCAACAGCCGGGCAACGATATTTTTAAGGCATACTTTAGAAGCTGTCTAAAAATAGAATTTTGAAACACCATTAAGCATGTTTGCACGTTTTAAAGGGTATGAATAAAGCACAACAAGGTCGGTCGTCATACCCGACCTGATCGGGTATCTGCGCTTAAAGTCTAAAGCAGATTCCCCCGCCGCGGCGGGGGAAAGACGTGCAAGAGCGTTTATATTTTTTAGCATCATACAAAACCTCAGAAATCATTTTTAGACAGCTTCTTAATCTTTTTAATTTTTTTATTGATAACGGCAGCTACCGGTTTCGTTTGCGGTATCGTTGCCGGTACATCCTGTTGGCGGAAACAGGCATAAAATAGCTGTTCAAATAACCCGCCTTCTATTTTTGCCCGTGTTATTCACTACTGCTTGTTAAAAACAAAAAGACGATTGCATATATGAAAACTCTACTGCTATGTAAAGCTTACTTCAGCTTAATGCTTATAATGCTGTTTCTCTTTAATATGCCGGTAAACTCTTTACAGGCACAAAATATTTTATCAAAAGTTTCCGGCAAGGTCTTGAACGATAGCAGTATTGCTTTGGAAGGTGTTACAGTTACCATTAAGAACACATCCAAAGCCACAGCTACCGATGCTTCCGGCTCGTTTACTTTAAATAATGTAAACGCCAATGCTGTTTTAAGCTTTTCTTACCAGGGTTATGAACAGCAGGAGGTAAGGCTTGAGGGTAAAACAGTAATAAATGTTCAGTTGAAAACTATTGCCAACGATCTTGGCGACGTTATAGTTGTTGGGTATGGCACACAGCAAAAAGTAAATCTGACAGGATCCGTATTATCTGTGGCCGGTGGAGATCTGGCAAAGCGGCCGGTTATGAGAGCTTCTGCAGCCCTTGAAGGATTAGCGCCAGGAGTAACTGTAAGCCAGACTTCCGGCCAGCCGGGAGCTGACGGGGGCACTATCCGGATAAGAGGTATCGGTACATTAAATGATGCCGATCCCCTGGTATTGATTGACGGCATAGAGGGCGCTTTAGATGGCGTTGATCCTAACGATATTGAGAATATTTCTGTTTTAAAAGACGCTGCATCAGCGGCAATTTATGGTTCAAGAGGAGCGAACGGTGTAATTCTTATTACTACCAAAAGAGGAAACAGTGAATCTTTAAAAGTGAACTACAATGCTTATGCCGGGTGGCAAAAATTTACCAATCTGCCGGAGTTTTCAAACGGATATACTTATATGACAGCGCTAAACCAGGCTTATACCAATGAAGGAAGAGATGTGCTTTATTCAGATGCGTATCTTCAGGAATATCTGGAAAATAAAGACACTGATCCCGATCATTATCCGGATGTTGACTGGCAAAAAACAGTGTACTTTGGTTCCGGGTTTTTGCAGCATCATTATTTAAGTGTTACAGGTGGCAGCAGGATGCTTAAAATTATGGGATCGGTTGCTTACCAGGATCAAAAGGGCGTAGTGCCTCATTACGAGTCTGAGCGTTATTCCTTTCGTTTGAATGCTGAAATGAGCGTATTAAAGAATTTACAGTTAAAAATATATTTATCAGGAAGGCATTCACCCACCTATTCACCAAATGAGTCCGGCGATACCCGCATTATATACAGGGTAAACCATACGCCGCCTATCTATCCGGCAATTCTAACCAATGGCAAATATGGCGTTGGGTGGACCGGAACCAATCCGCTGGCATTTGCAAAAGAAGGCGGTATTAACCAAACAAACTATGAGTATTTACAGAGTACCTTTCAGGTAAATTACCAGATCTTCCCTGGTGCTGATATTGGGTTAAATTTTACGCCGCAATACAATGATGCCTGGGCTAAGAATTTTGCAAAAGCGGTGGAAACTTATAGCCCGGACGGTGATGAGCCTGCTTATACAGTGCCTTCTAAAAGCAGCCTTACAGAGGAGGATTCGAGAACATGGCAGAATACCCTGCAATTGCTTTTTAAATACCATAAATCATTCCGTAAGCATAATTTAAATTTTCTCGCAGGATATGAGCAAATCAGCTATAAAAATGATTATTTCAGTGCTTACAGGGACACTTATACTTTCACAGAATACCAGGAGTTAGACGCCGGTTCAACAGAGAACTGGCAAAATTCCGGAACTGCTTCAGAATGGGCTTTGCGATCTTATTTTGGCAGGTTGAATTACGATTTCGCCGGCAAATACCTTTTCGAAGCCAATTTGCGCAGGGATGGCTCTTCCAGGTTTGCAGAAGGAAACCGTTATGGAAATTTTCCTTCTTTTTCTGCGGGTTGGAGGATTTCAGAGGAGAAATTCATGAAAAACATCGGCTGGCTTTCTAATCTTAAACTTCGGGCTTCCTGGGGGAAATTGGGAAACCAGGAAATAGGGACATATCCAACTGCTTCGGTAATTAACTTAGGCACTAATTATATTTTCGGCGGAGCAGTGGCTTCTGGCGCTTCACAGGATGACATGGCCAATAAAGACCTCTCTTGGGAGTCATCCACTACAAAAGATATTGGTATAGACATTGGGTTGTTTCAAAATAAGGTAAGCGCCGGGCTTGATTACTATATAAGAAATACAACAGATATTTTATTGGAATTACCGGTATCTTCAACCACCGGGTTAAATGCGCCGTATCAAAATGCAGGATCAGTAAAGAATACCGGGTGGGATATTCAGGTAAATTATAATGACAATATTGGAAAACTGCATTATAACATAGGCTTTAATTTATCAGACGTTAAAAATGAAGTAACAGATCTTAAGGGCACCGGCCCTTATATCAGCAGTTATTCAATTGTACAGGAAGGATTACCCATAAACTCTTTATATGGATACAAAGCAATCGGGCTTTTTCAAAGCGAAGACGAAGTAACCGCATCTCCTGTGCAGTTTGGGGTAAATGCCCCTGGTGATATAAAATATGAAGACGTTAATGGAGATGATGTAATCAATTCAGACGACAGGCAGTTGCTTGGAAATCAGATTCCCCGTTATACTTATGGACTAAACCTTATGCTCAATTATAAAGGATTTGATCTTTATCTTTTGGTACAGGGTATAGGAAAAAGAAGTGTTTTGCTTTATAACGATGCTGTATGGGCCTTTTATAACTCGGGGCCTATCCAGAAATGGCAATTGGATTACTGGACAGCAGATAATCCAGACGCCAAATATCCCCGTCTTATAGCGGAAAGCAGCGGCAATAATTTCCAGTACTCAAGCTGGTGGGTATATAATGCAGCCTATGCCAGGCTTAAGAATCTGCAAATTGGTTACTCCCTTCCAAAATCGTGGGTAACAAAACATTCTTTTTCAAAAATCAGGGTTTATCTGGCAGGCGATAACCTGCTAACGCTTAACCACATGCCTAAAGGCTGGGACCCGGAGCGAAGCAGCGGAGATGCTACTTATTATCCCATTAGCAGCACTTACACTTTTGGCATAGACATTACCTTCTAATATCAAATCTGCATAAAATGAAATCACGTCATTTAATTTTTATATTCCTTATATCTGTTTTGTTTGCCTGTAACAAGGATCTTTTAAGTAAGCTTCCTTTGGATTCTCCCTCTGATGAAAGTTTTTTCTCCACCCAGGAAGAGCTTGATTTAGCTATAAACGGTGCTTATACCACACTTTGGTGGGAAAGTGGAAATATGCCCTACTATCTGTACCTGGATGCAACTACAGATATTGCCTGGTCTCGCGGAGATTATGCAAATGTGCAAACCGTACAATCCGGGCAATTCACCACATCTGCAAGTATATTCAGCTCTACATGGGAACACTGGTATAACGGTATCTCCATGTGCAACAATATTCTTGAAAATATGTACCGTGCCGAAGATGTGGTAGAAGCAGATTACTATAATCAAATCAGGGGGCAGGCTTTGTTTTTACGAAGCTTTTGCTACTTCTATCTGATAGAATTATACGGAGGTGTTCCCTGGGTTACAACAATGTTATCATTAGACAGTTCAGATCTCCCACGAACTGCTAAAGAAGAAATTGTGCAACATTTGTATGACGACCTGGATACGGCTACTTTATACCTGCCTTCAAGCTGGAGCGGGTCTGACGAAGGCCGGGCAACAAAAGGTGCGGCGCTCACGCTAAAAGCCCGGCTGGCGCTTGATGAAAGTGATTATGAAACAGCCGCTGCTTCCGCAAAAGCGGTTATAGACCTGGGCATTTATAGCATATATTCCAGCTATGAAGATTTGTTTCATTATGCGGGGGAAAGCGCCAGCGAAATCATCTTGCCGCTCCCATATCTCACGGGAGTAAAAACAAACAATATTCCACAGATAGAAGGCCCGAGAAATGCTCCCGGATACAGTATATTGGTGCCGACGCAGATGCTGGTGGATATGTATGAATGCACGGATGGCAAACCTATAGATGAATCTTCACTTTATGATCCTCTGAATCCTTTTGAAAACAGGGATCCGAGGCTCGATCAGTCAATTATAAGGCCGGGCGTATGGTTTAATAATTATCTCTTTATGACGCATCCTGATAGCACTAAGACATATTATGCAAACGGAACAGACACAACAAGGGTAGAAAACCTGGAAGTGACGAATGCCTATGCAACTTTTACGGGATACCTGTGGCTTAAGTATTTAGACGAATCAGATCTTCCTGATAATGTAACTACCTCTGAAAAGAGCGTTATACTGATGCGCTATGCAGAAGTATTGCTTACTTATGCAGAGGCTAAAATAGAGTTAGACGAAATAGATGCGGGTGTAATTGACGCAATCAATGAGGTAAGAACAAGAGCAAGCGTTAATATGCCTTCTGTAAGCATTTCCATGTCGCAGGACGAGCTTCGTGATGTGGTGAGATATGAGCGCACGGTTGAATTGGCAAATGAAGGGTTCCGCCTGTTTGATATAAGAAGATGGGAATATGCAGAACATATCATGCCCGGAAATGTATATGGAAGAAGAAAAGAAGCCTACTGGTATGATGCCATCACCCCTGATATTAGCCAATATGGAGAACCGGTATATAGTAATGGAGATGAAATATTTAATATTATCAGCACAAACACATTTGATGCAAGCAAAAACTACCTGTGGCCAATACCTCAGGAAGAAATGGATGTAAATGAAAATATGGAGCAAAATCCAGGGTATTAGTTTTTCAGCGCCCCCCTTTATTAGTTCTCGAAAAACCACCGCCTTTGGCGGTGGTTATGTACTCGTGGCTATGCCGTATGTTTAAATTTGCTGCATGAGCAAGTATAAGAAGCAATCTCATGTAGTGTATAAGTGCGATTAT
>NZ_JASGEX010000119.1:0-5738 GCF_047606085.1 Parafilimonas sp. | reverse complement strand
ATAAACTTATTAACGTGAGCCCTGGATAAGAAAAGATTAAAATTTTCAAATTGACCTCACCTAAATCCTCTCCAAAAGAGAGGGCTTTTATCGCCCGCAACTTAGAAGATACTTCAAAAATTCCAGAACCTTCTTGCCCTTCTCCTTTGGAGAAGGGTTGGGATGAGATCGTACTACACAGTCCCAATCTGCTTCCAGCTTCCCGATGCCGCAGATTCCAAAACGGCTTCGCAAACCTGCTGCGTTTCAAAAGCATCGCGGAAAGTAGGGGAACAAGGCTCGCCTGTTTCCAGGCTCTTCAGAAAATCTGCTGCCTGGTGTATGAATGAATGCTCATAACCAATGCCAAGCCCCGGCACCCACCAATGATCCATATAAGGCTGGTCACCATCCGTTACATGAATGGAACGCCAGCCACGCACCCTGGATTCATCTGAATGATCGAAATATTCGAGGCGGTTCAGATCATGCAGGTCCCATTTGATGGAAGCATGCTCACCATTAATTTCAAATGTATAGAGAGCTTTATGCCCACGCGCATAACGGGTGGATTCAAACAAACCCAAAGAACCGTTTGCAAAATGGCAATGAAATATGCAGGCATCATCAATGCCCACTTTTTCTACCTTGCCGGTAAGCTGGTGCATGCGTTCTTTTACAAAAGTTTCTGTAACGGCATTCACATCTTTAATGCTTCCGTTAAGCCATATTGCGGTATCAATGCAATGCGCCAGCAGGTCGCCGGTAACACCGGAGCCTGCAACATTCGCATCCATGCGCCACAGGCCTTCGCCGCCTTGCGGCAGGTCAGCGCTGATGGTCCAGTCCTGCAGAAAATTAGCACGATAATGAAATATCTTTCCCAGCTTGCCTGAATCTATGATTTGTTTCGCCAGGCTAACCGCAGGAATACGGCGGTAATTATACCATACGGTATTGGCCACCTTTGCTTTTTCTACGGCTTCAACCATTTTACGGGCTTCTTCCACATTGCGGGCCAGCGGCTTTTCAGTAAGCACCATTTTGCCTGCCTCTGCGGCGGCAATCGCTATTTCGGCATGTGTATCATTTGGGGTGCATATATCTATTGCATCAATATCATCCCGTTGAATAAGCTTTCTCCAATCCGTTTCATAAGATTCATAATTCCACTGTGCGGCAAAGGCCTTTACCCTGTCCTCATTGCGGGCGCATGCAGCTTTTAAAACCGGTATATATGCCAGTTCGGGAAAAAAGTTGCGGATGCGGTTGTAAGCGTTAGAATGTGTACGCCCCATAAAACCGCAGCCAATCAATCCTATTCTTAATTCTTTTTTATTTGCCATAATTCTTTTTCGTTTTTCTTCTTAAAAATTAATTGCAGTTTATTCACTCCATCCATGTGCTTTTTGCACCGCCACCATTGCCGCCAGTATATCATTCCAGGTTTGCTGCTGCATCATTTTCTCATTAGGAAACATACAGCCATCCCAGCAAATATGTTTGAATGCCTTGGTGAGGCTCCCGTTATCATCACGCAGCCAATAGCCGGCATATTTCGCAATGTCTAATTTGCCATTGGGATCGTTGGGCAAACAATGTTTCCCTGTTTTATCATGCGAGCCTGTGCCATGCACCGTGCCGTCATTTTGGGCGACATGAAAATCAATTGTCCACGGGCGTAAAGCATCGGTTAATTTTTTCAAACCCGCTTCCAGCGTTGCCTTATCATCCCAGCTAAAGTCTTCGGGAAGTATGCGGTCTTCAGGCGCATTATATCCTAAAAGATATAAAAAGGTGTGCGACATATCTGCCTGGAAACCGATGTTAGGCCGGTCAACCTGTTCCAATGTATCAACCATCTTTTTCCAGCTATGCATACCGCCCCAGCATATTTCGCCTTCGGCAGCCAGCTTTTCACCATAATCAGCCGCTACATCGCAGGCTTCGCGAAAAGTTTGCGCAATGAGCGCTGTATTATTTACGGGGTCTTTTAACCATGAATCAGGGTTTACAGCAGAGTCTATGCGCACCACGCCATAAGGACGGATGCCAATCTCCCGGAGCAGTTTTCCAACATGGCAGGATTTACGCACCTGTTCAACAAAACGTTTTCTTTCTTCAGCGGTTCCCATGGCCGGGCCGCCATCGGGCGGCCATATCGGCGCCACAAGGCTTCCTATTTTTAACCCGTAAGAAGCCACTTTATCGGCAAGCTTTTTAATATCATCATCAGATTGGTTAATACCAAAATGCACGTCAAACAAACCAATATCAACGCCGTCAAACTTAACGCCGTCAACTTCCGCTTCGGCAGTAAATTTTAATAAAGTATCAAAAGGAATGACCGGTTCAGACCCATCTCCTTTTCCTACAACACCAGGCCAGGTGGCGTTGTGCAGTTTGGGATAATTATTTTCCTGCATATCGTTAAAAATTTAAGATGAATAAGCAATGTTATTGACTAAAGAAAACACTCAATATTCCCCGCCTGCCGGACGGGCAGGAATGCTCAATTTTCAATAATCATTTTGCGGGGTTTACAATTGAACATTGATTATTGTGTATTGATTATTGAGTATTTCAAAGAATCTAAACCTTAGTCATCAGCATTAGATGAATAAGATGTTTTATAATGACAAATCAGGATTACCCGGACCAAAGTGTTTAAGCATTACAATGGGATCTGTTGAAGACCTGTTGACGATTTTCACGCCTTCCTTTGCGGCAGTTTCGCTTACAAAAAACTCATCATTCGTTAATTGCCCGTAGCGGATAAGCGCCGGCGTTTCTATATCCCATACGCCCATTGTACCATGCCCCTGCATCATTATTAATCCATAAGCGGCGCTGTCTTTAATGGTTACCGTTGCGCCGGGCAACACCGTTAATTCTTTTGCGCTGAAAGCATCCGAACGGTAACAAACCCAGTTTTCGCGGTAGCCTTCCGCTTCCATTTCTGCAACTGCTTTTACAGGTTTCGGCGCCATAAACCTTGTTTCGAGAATGTTTGGGTCAACATTCAAATCCCAGTCAATTATATCCATCAAAGCATCAAAATTGCCTTTATCTTTTTCCGGCACGCCCTGCCATAATAATTCTTCGGGAATAATGGCTTCGTTTACCAGCGACTGGTACATGGCAAATACATCGGATGCTTTTTGAGGCTCATACGTGCACATACTTCCCGGGGCGTGCAACATGCCCGGCGGCACGTCCCAGCCTGTTCCCGGTTCAAGACGGAAAGCCTGGGAATAGTTGGTGATCTTATTATCGCCCTTTGAAAAATTTTGAAGGCATTCTTTTATTTGCTCTTTGGTAGTGCCGGGGGCAATGCCGAAAAATGTATAGGGGAAATCGCCGCCGTGATTGTTGACTTGTGGTGGAAAATAATAGGCTTCCGGCTTACCTTTTTGACCAATAAGCGCTGCCTTCTCATCATTATGATGAATATGATGCGGCAGCGGCCCCATGTTATCGAAGAACTTGGAATACATGGGCCAGCTTTGGTATTCATTCCATATACGGTCGCCGATAAGCGCACCTTTTAATTCATCAACCGCATCTTTTAATAACAGCAATTCTTCTTTATCTCCATTTTTAAAAACAATAAAGCTCAACCCTTCATGCTCGCCGGTTAAAGGGCCGTTCTTTGCGGGCGTGGCAGATGAAAACCAGCGTTCATCAATACCGCCCCTTACTCCGCCCAAAACATAATAATCGTCCGGATGAAGTTTTATTCTCCTGCCGGGCACACAAAATGATCTTGGCACCCAGTTGGGCGCCAGCCTTACTATACCCTTTCCCTGATCCAATGCCTGCTGAAATAAATTTGCTTTTTCCATGGCCTTAATTTTAGAATCGTTTTAATTTTTATTATTAGCGTATTAAATGCTGTTTAAGTTTTTTAGTTACCAGCTTTTCCTGCCCGACTGACTTTTATTTTTCTTTTGCGGTCAGGCGGGGTTTTTCATGGCAACTTCGTTGTGTCACTCCCTTGTACTGTATATTTTCATGGCAGCATTGCTCTTAATTTAGCGTCAGTCCGGGATAGAAATTAACCCAATCTTTTAAGATTGGGAATATCAATGCATCTATTTTGATGGCTTTAGCCGGCGCCCATTTTTGAGAACAGCACTTTGGCTAAAGCCAACAACTAAGACCTGCATTTTCCCCAAGACTTCAGTCTTGGGTTATTATCCCGAAACTTCTATTAATTTAAATTAATAATTTACGCAAACAATTTCTTCATTACAGATTAGACTGGCTCAGTCTGGCAGACTGAGCCAGTCTTTTTACTTTCTTCATTTATACTGCTGCATAAAAGATTCAATTTTATCACTATCACACATCACTTCCAGTTCTAACTCATAACATCTTGCCTCTCCCGGTTGTAATATAATTAATGAACCCTCTTCCCTCGCCTTTTTCTGGCCAATTACTTTATTGGCACCGGGTTCCAGGCCGGTAACATATTCCCGCTCTCCCCAATGTTGCCAGTTGGCAAGCCAAGGCAATTGCTGTTTCTGAAAACGCAGTGCGACAGCAAGCTCTAAGCCTGAATTGTATAAACCGCAAACGCACCAGCCTTTATCATTGGCTGTACAATCAATGAAGGCAGCAGCTTCACCGGCGCCGTTATGCTCTTTCATTACCGGCGGGCATTTATGGAAATTATTTTTTTCATTAAAGATGAGCCTGCTGTTTTCATCACGGGCCTGCCAGTTTCCATGCCATAAAATATCTGCGCCTTCATTAGCCAGTGGCCAGCCAAAGTTGAAGTGATACAAAAGCATGTGCGGCGTGCTTTGGTTACCGTTATTGGTAACTTCATCTTTTATGCGGATAACAGGCTGGCCCAGGCGGCTTGAAATAGTGCGCTTCAATTCAAGCCGCGGGCCAAAAACGGATGTTTCCCTTATACGCCCTGTAATGCTCATGTCCATTTCGCCGCGAAAAGGATCAGGTTGCTGAATGGATATAATTTCTGCCGGTATATTGCTGATTCTTCCATGCAGGCCCCGTTCTCCATACTCATCTGATTCCGGACCGCCGATATGCGACAGGCCGCATGTTACCAGTAACCCTCCGCCAAAAGTCCGCAGCCAGTCAATACCTTTATCTGAAAAAGGTTGAGGCGGCGTTATGCCGGTTTCGTTTATCCAGGAAAGGCAATGGCTGTTAAAAAAAGTATCCGCAATATCCATGGCGCGATCCAGCACTACCTTATAACGCAAGCCGCTGCCGGTATTAACCCAGGCAATTCTTACCCCTCTCCCAGAACCACTATCCAGCACGGAGGTTTCAATGCCGCCCAATTGCGAAACGCTGGATATTTTATTTTCCCATCCTTCCTGCATTGCTTAAATCAGAATGCTTTTGTTTGGTACATTTCAGTTTTTCGTTCCGCACCCAACTTTCCGATGGGTGAGACACCGACCGGTAGCGGGTTCTGCGGGCGGGTGATGACACCCGCCTGCAAAAAACCAAATACACCCTTTTATGTTAATGCGAATCAATTTAAAATCTTTCTACTTTTTCTTGAACACAGGATTATTTTCATCGCCACCAGATTTCAGGTAGGCCATCAGGTCTTTCAATTCATCCGGGTTTAAATTATTGATCAATCCCGATAACATGATAGACTGATCAGATTTTTGTATCCTCAATACATCTTTTTTGGCCACTTCCCTTATTTGCTGCGGCGCAAAAGGGTTTTGAGAAACGTAGTAATTGTTATCATCCTGGCGAACAAGCCT
>NZ_JASGEX010000118.1:0-19381 GCF_047606085.1 Parafilimonas sp. | reverse complement strand
CATGCCTGTCCCGAACTTGCTTCGGGAGAACCTCGCTATGTACCTGCCTCACCGGCAGGCAGGCATTCCCCTCCCGAAGCTGGTTCGGGACAGGTTGTGTGAGAAAAATTATCATGCTCGGTTTCATCCGTTAATGTTTGTTTTTTCAATTGTCGGATGGAACCTCGCTATTGACATTCTCCTCCCGAATCTGGTTCGGGACAGGCTGTGTGAGAAAAAATTATCATGCTCGGTTTCATACGGTTGTTTTACAACTGATGCAGAAAAAAATTATATTACATAAACGACAAGATTTTTTTTATCTGGAGAAATGGGCATTAATCATTTGCCCATAACCTGGCGCCACCTCTTATGCCTTCTTTGTTGGTGGCGATAATCATATTATCATCGAGCGGGATGGTTAAGTTTTTTGCATTGCCGCCGCTTATATATAAACGGTCGTAATTAAACACTGTTTTTAAAATCTTAAATACTTTTCCCATGCGGTAGTTCCAGTGCTCTTTTCCCTTCTTCATATACGCTTTCTCACCCACATACGCATCATAATCCGTATCGGTTTTTACAGGATGGTGCGCAATTTCAAAATGCGGTAATAATTTTCCGTCAAGCAGTAAGGCAGTGCCAAAGCCTGTGCCGAGGGTTATCATCATTTCAAGGCCTTTGCCGCTTACAATGCCAATGCCCTGCAGGTCTGCATCGTTTACCACTTTAGCAGGCTTCTTCAGCAAAGTGCCAAGCAGGTTCTGCAATTCAAAACCCTGCCAGTCGCTGGTGCCAAGATTGGGCGCGGTTTTAACCACGCCATCTCTTATATAGCCCGGAAAGCCAACAGATATTTTTTCATATTCTGCCAGGCCTTTTACCAGTTCCTTAATGCCATCCAGTATATTATGCGGCGTAGAAGGCTGCGGTGTAGGTATCTTTACATAATCTGAAACAGGCTCTCCCTTCGTATTTAATAAAATAGCTTTTATGTGCGACCCGCCGATATCAATTGCTAATATATTTCCCATAATATTGTTTATGAAGCGTTAATCAAATAAGCTTGTGGTAAAACCAATGTAAAATGTTAAGCACATTATTTCAGCCAGAAAGATACTTTCTTTACATTCCTTGAATCAGGGCCGGTCATTGCTTCAAATTCACCGGGCTCGGCTACAAGTTTTAAGTCTGAGTTATAAAACATCAAATCACTGTGATCAATATTGAATACAACCTGCCTGCTTTCGCCTTTCTTCAGAAATATTTTCTGAAAGCCTTTTAATTCTTTTACGGGCGGCGTAATGCCGGCCACCTTATCATGCAGGTATAATTGTACAGTTTCTTCGCCATTATAATTGCCCGTATTGGTTACTGTAACCGTTACTGTTAAACCTTCTGTACCGCTGATGGTGGTTTTACTTACAACAGGATCGCCATAGCTGAAACTTGTATAGCTCAGCCCGTAACCAAAAGGATATAAAGGCTCATTCGTTACGTCGAGGTAATCTGATTTGAATTTTTGGCCATCGCCAGGCAGTAAAGGCCTGCCTGTGTTTTTATGGTTATAGTAGATGGGAATTTGCCCCACATTCTGCGGAAAGCTTGTGGTTAATTTTCCGGAAGGATTGTAATTGCCAAACAACACATCGGCAATGGCATTGCCCGCTTCGGTGCCGGGAAACCAAACGTCGAGGATAGCAGCTGCATTTTTATCTTCCCATACGAGGGTCATTGGCCTGCCGTTGAACAAAACAACCACAACCGGTTTGCCGGTTGCCACCAATGCCTGCAGTAAATTTTTCTGGCTTTGCTGCAGGCTTATATCCGTCATGCTCGCAGCTTCGCCGGTAAAGTCTGCGGCTTCACCCAAACAGGCTACCACCACATCGGCTTTGCCGGCTGTTTCAACCGCTTCATCAATCATTTGCTGCGGCGTGCGGCTGTCAACATCAATTTCTTTTGCAAAATTGTTTATGCTGGTTACGATCATGGAATCATCGCTTATGTTGGCGCCTTTTGCATACAATACATGCACATCATTCCCGGCAACATTTTTTATGCCCTGCAATACCGTTATATCTTCACTGTATTCCCCGCGGATATTCCATGTGCCAAGCATATTTCTCTGATCATCTGCCAATGGGCCTATCAATGCAATCGTGCCTGATTTTTTTAAAGGCAAAATATTATTGCTGTTTTTCAGCAGTACAAATGAACGTTCGGCGGCATTGCGCACGGCAAGCCTGCTGGCATCGGTAAGAATGGCGGTTTTTGCAAGCGCTTCATCGCAATGGCGGTAAGGGTCGTCAAACAAACCCATCTTGTATTTTGCTTCAAGCACCCGCCTGCAGGCATCATCAATTTCTTTTTGGGTAACCTTGCTTTCCTGCAAAGATTTTTTAAGTGTGGTGAGAAAACCTTCCGCTACCATATCCATATCCAAACCGGCCTTCAGCGCCTCTGCAGATACCTGCTGCAGATCGCCAATGCCATGATTGATCATTTCACTTACCGAAGTATAATCACTCACCACAAAACCTTTAAAGCCCCACTGGTTGCGCAATACATCTGTGAGCAGGAATTTATTGGCGGTGGCAGGAATGCCATCCACTTCATTAAACGAGCTCATTACGCTGCCCACGCCGGCATCAACAGCCGCTTTGTATGGCGGCAGGTAATACTGGTACATTTTTATGCGGCTCATATCAACTGTATTATAATCGCGGCCGGCTTCGGCAGCGCCGTATAAAGCATAGTGTTTTACACAGGCCATTACCGCATCGCCGGCGGCCATATCCTTTCCCTGGTAACCCCGCACCATGGCTGCAGCTATCTTTGAGCCAAGGTAAGGGTCTTCGCCGGCGCCTTCTGCAATGCGGCCCCAGCGTGGATCCCGGGCTATATCCACCATAGGTGAATACACCCAGTTCAAGCCGTCGGCGGCCGCTTCCGTTGCCGCAATGTGCGCGGTTTGTTCTATCACAGGCATATCCCATGAGCAGGATAAACCAAGCGGAATGGGGAATATAGTTCTGTGCCCATGTATAACATCCAGCCCAAACATCAAAGGAATTTTAAGGCGGGAATTGTTTACGGCAATATCCTGCGCCTTGCGAATCTGGGCGGGGCCGTTTATGCCAAACAATCCGCCCACCTGCCCCTTGCGTATTTTATTATCCACATCTGTGCTTACAACCGAACCTGTAACTGCGCCGCCCGGCGTAACAAGGTTTAACTGGCCTATCTTTTCATCCAGCGTCATTTTATTCATAAGGTTCTTTACAAAAGCATTCATCTTTTGTTCCTGCTGGTAAGTTTGCTGGGCGGGTAATAATGTGGCGGTGCACATAACTAAAATGAGCAAGCAGATTTTTTTCATGGCAAAGAATTTATTCGCTCAAATATAGATTAGAGAAACTGAATGCAGGATAAGTGCATTCAAATTTTCGCAGGCAGGTGTCTTCACCTGCCTGTACAATCGCTACCGGTCGCATGTCTTCACCGACCGGATATTTATTCAAAGGCGAAAATTTGAAAAAAACCTGTTTTCTTTTGAAACAACGGCAAATTAATATTACGATATCTTTTTCTCAAAACCTTCTATTTCTTACATTCGCCATGAACACTTTAAAACCAACTGTACATGAAAAAGCTACTGCTATTACTGCTACTGATCCCTTTTTTCAGCATTGCCCAACAAGCTGCCCTTGATAAAAATATCGCGGCAATAGAATCAAACCTTATAGAATGGCGCAGGCATTTGCACCAGCACCCGGAATTATCCAACCGGGAGTATAACACCTCAAAGTATGTGGCGGATTATTTGAGCACACTTGGCATGGATGTGCAAACCGGCATTGGCAAAACGGGTGTTGTGGGCATTTTAAAAGGCGCTAAGCCAGGGCCTGTGGTTGCCCTGCGGGCAGACATGGATGCACTGCCTGTATATGAAAGGAACAATTTGCCTTTTGCATCAAGGGACAGCGGCGAATACAATGGCGAAAAAGTGCCTGTGATGCATGCCTGCGGCCACGATACGCATGTTGCCATTTTAATGGGCACCGCAACGGTTTTAAGCAAAATGAAAGACCAGATACAGGGCACTGTGAAATTTATTTTCCAGCCGGCAGAAGAAGGCCCTCCCGGCGATGAAGAAGGCGGCGCCCCGTTAATGATAAAAGAAGGCGTGATGGATAACCCAAAGGTGGATGCCATTTTCGGATTGCACATTAATTCGCAAACAGAGATTGGCAAAATAAGATATAAAAGCGGTGCGGTAATGGCGTCGAGCGACTGGTTTACACTCACGTTGAAGGGCAGGCAATCGCATGGGTCGCAACCCTGGAGCGGCATTGACCCGGTGGTGGTGGCCACACAAATCATACAGGGCTTTCAAACCATTGTAAGCAGGCAGGAGGACTTAACCAAAGCGCCGGTGGTAATAACGGTTGGCAAAATAAACGCAGGCGTAAGAAGCAATATTATTCCTGAACAACTGGTGATGGAAGGAACGGTGCGCACATTAGACAGCAGGATGCAGGAAGATGTGCATAAGCGCATGCAACTTACCGCTACAAAAATTGCCGAAGCATCCGGTGCAACGGCTGAACTTAAAATTGAAACCAAAACAGAAGTAACGTATAATGATCCGGCACTGGTTACCATGATGCTGCCTTCCCTGCAAAAAGCGGCCGGGGATTCAAATGTACTGGAAAGCGTATGGACAACCGGCTCGGAAGATTTTTCTTTTTTTGGCGATAAAGCGCCTGCCTTCTTTTTCTTTCTGGGCGGCATGCCCATTGGCCAGGACCCGCTTAAAGCCCCGGCGCACCACACGCCTGATTTTTATATTGATGACAGCAAACTTGATGTGGGTGTAAGAACTTTCTGTACGATGGTATTTGATTACGGCAGGCTGTACGCCGCGAAGAAGGGGAAATAAGCCAGGGCTTATTTGTTTTTGTTTACCGGTAAATTAACCCCGGTGCTTTACGGTTGTGCCACTCCCTTGCCTGCCGGCAGGTACAGTATAGTTTCATGGCGGCTTTTTATAGACTGGCTCAGTCTCCAAGACTGAGCCAGTCTGCTTGGCATTAATAGTTCATTAATTTTTGTGCACACTCATCTAATCGTGCTTTTGCTAAAAAATTTTTCTCCAGTTCCATATTAAAAGGCACCGGCGTATCCAGTGATGCACACCGCACAACAGGCGCATCCAGCATTTCAAAACAATGCTCGCTTATCCACGCAGCTATCTCACCGCCTATACCGCCTGTTAACGTGTCTTCATGCAGCACCAAAACTTTTCCTGTACGCGCCACGCTTGCTTTAACCGCATTGTAATCCAGCGGCAGCAATGTTCTTAAATCAAGAATATCAATAGACATATCTGTATGGCTGTTTGCATATTCAAGCGCCCAATGCACACCGGCCCCGTATGTTATAACAGAAATATCTTCACCATATTGAACCACCCTGGCTTTGCCTATTTCTATTTCATAATAATCATCCGGCATATAGCCGCTTATGCTTCTGTATAAAGCTTTATGTTCAAAATATAAAACAGGATTGGGATCATTGATGGCAGCGATCAATAAACCTTTTGCATCCATTGGCGTTGAAGGATAAACCACTTTTAATCCCGGTGTATGCACAAACCAGGCTTCATTGCTTTGCGAATGAAAAGGCCCTGCCCCTACGCCGGCGCCCGTGGGCATGCGTATCACCACATCGGCATGCTGCCCCCACCGGTAATGGATTTTTGCCAGGTTGTTTACAATCTGGTTAAACCCCGCCGTTACAAAATCGGCAAACTGCATTTCCATCATCACTTTAAACCCTTCCATGCTTAACCCGAGCGCAGCGCCCGCAACAGCGCTTTCGCATAAAGGCGTATTCCGCACACGTTCTTTCCCAAACAGATCAACAAAGCCCTCAGTAACTTTAAAAGCGCCGCCGTATTCGGCAATGTCCTGTCCCATTAAGATAAGGTTGGGATATTGCCGCATGCTTTGCTTTAATCCATCGCTGATGGCATTTACAAAACGGATTTCCTTGCCGGTTACAGGTTGCTGGTTACCGGTTCCAGGAAGGCTGTTATCAACAAGTTTTACTGTTGACCGCTGACTGTTGACAGTTGACTGCTGTGCATATACATCCTTTAATTCATTTGCTGTATTCACCGCAATTGGCGGCGCGGCAAAGCCAATGGCAAGCTCCTGCTCTATGTAATGCTTTATTTCTTCTTTTATGGAAATAACTGTTTCTTCTGTTACTATATCTTCTGTGAGAAGATGCGTTTCAAAATTAATAACAGGGTCTTTTGCTTTCCATTCCTCAAACAAATGCGGCGGCACGTATTTTATGCCGCTGGCTTCTTCATGCCCGCGCATGCGGAAGGTTTTGCACTCAATCAAATACGGCTTTTGCTGCTGTATGCAATAATCACGCACGCCTTTAATGGTATCATACACGGTTAAAATATTATTGCCATCAATCATTACCCCTTCCATGCCATAGCCTTTGGCACGGTCAACCAGGTTTTCACAACAGTATTGCTCATCCGTGGGCGTGCTTAGGCCATAGCCATTGTTCTCAATTAAGAATATAACGGGCAGGTTCCATACGGCCGCTACGTTTAATGCCTCATGAAAATCGCCTTCGCTGGTACCGCCCTCGCCCGTAAAAGCCAATGAAACCTTTTTCTCTCTTTTTAATTTATGCGCCAGGGCAATGCCATCTGCAATGGCCAACTGCGGCCCGAGATGAGAGATCATGCCGCAGATATGATGCTGTTTGCTGCCGAAATGAAAGCTGCGTTCCCTGCCTTTGCTGTAGTTTTCCGCACTTCCCTGCCATTGCATAAACAGTGTATGCAGCGGCATATTGCGCGTTGTAAAAACACCGAGGTTGCGATGCAGCGGCATTATCCATTCATCTGCATGCAGGGCTAATGTGGCACCAACAGCAATGGCTTCCTGCCCTATGCCGCTGAACCATTTTGAGATTTTTCCCTGCCGCAGCAGCACCAGCATTTTTTCTTCAATCATGCGCGGCAGCAGTAATTTTTTATAGAAATCAAGAAGCTGTTCGTTTGATAAACCGTTACGTTGAAACTGCATCATGGCTACGAAGTTAAGTTTGTGCTTTAAGTTTGCACATCAATTTTTAATGAACGCGCAATCGCTATTTTTTAAACCGAACAGATGAATACGGAAGCCTATCAGCAACTACTGAAAGCCTGCAGGCAGAACAATATAACGCTTGTTGCCGTAAGCAAAACAAAGCCTGCGGAAGATATACTTGCACTGTACAATACCGGGCAAAGGGATTTTGGCGAGAACTATGTGCAGGAGCTTATTGAAAAGCAACAGCAATTGCCAAAAGATATTCGCTGGCATTTTATAGGCCATTTGCAAACCAATAAGGTAAAGCAGGTTATTGGCAGCGTTGCATTAATTCATGGTGTGGACAGCTTTAAGCTGCTGAAAGAAATAAATAAACAGTCTGCCAAAATAAATACAATAACCAACTGTTTGCTGCAAATGCATATTGCACAGGAAGAAACAAAGTTTGGTTTAAATGAGCCGGAAGCCAATATGCTAATCAGGGAATTTGAAAATTTGAAAATGGAAAATGTAAATATTATTGGCCTAATGGGGATGGCAAGTTTTACAAACGATGAAAATCAAATCCGAAAAGAATTTCAATACTTAAAGTCACTGCAGGCAAAACTGTCAACTGCCAACTGTCAACTGTCAACGCTTTCAATGGGCATGACGGCTGATTATACCATTGCCATGGAAGAAGGCAGCACGATGATACGCGTGGGGAGCTTGATATTCGGGAGCAGGAGTTAATTGAAAAAACTATTAAAACTTGTATTGTACATTAATGGTTGCAAATCTTTTCAAAATTTCAAACCTGTTTGCGTACGAATAAAACGAATTGAATGAATTGCTAACAAAGTACGTTTTGTTCAATAAATTATTGGCCGATACTCTTACAGATAATTTTTTGGGAATAACCTGAAAAAGCGCACCTGCGTTTAATAAAATAATATTTTCCTCTTTGTTTAAATTGCCCGAAACCGATAAATAACTGACAGAAGAATTTAAGTGCAGGCTTTTTAAAATTGTATAATCAAATGTTTGCGTTGCGCTTAGCTGATGTGTATTACTGCTAACTCCAGTGAGTAAGTTTTTCTGGTGATTTAGTGTATATCTGCCGGAAAAAGTAAAATTAAACTGCTTATCAAATACTGACCGGTACTCAAACTTTAATGCTGACCCTCTAAGTTTATTTGTTTGTAAAATATCGTTGTACCCCGTAGTTGTTTTTGCTGTATTTACAGAAATATTGAAGGTTACCTGCGATTTAACAGAAGGCATTATCTTTTGAATAAAAGTATATAAAGCCAAAAAGGTATTTGATATTCCTGCATTGTAAAACTCGTTTTGAAGAAATGAATACATCTGTCTGTTGTTAAGATTATTTACATAAGGCAATTGATTAATTTGATATATGGCCCCGCTAAAAAGCAGCAATCCTTTATTAACCAAATCACCGAAATGATAATTAAGATTAAATCCATGATTTAACCCTGGTTTTAAAGCGCCTGACCCTTTTTCCAGGTGAAGCAAACCCGTAAAAATGTATCCGTTGTACAATTGATTGATACGGGGAAGATTTTCATTCGCGGCGTATGAAAAAGATGCACCGGCGTTATTGGAAAACTCATACTTTATCGTTATCGAAGGCAGCATATAAAGCTTATTGAAGTAAGTTTTATTCAACGCGGAATCAAAAATTAATTTAGCGCTATTTGCCTTAAGGCTTACAATATAGCTTAATTTATTTGATAGTAGTGATGAATAAGAAACGGCAGCGTACAATTCTCTGGTGGTGTATTTTATATTATTATTAAAATCAGCACTTAAGTTTACCTTATTGTTGGTTGAATCAGTTGCCTGCATGTAACTATAAAAATTCTGACGTGAACTTTTATTTCCCAATTCAACATTAAAACTGTTTTTATTGATACCTCTGCTGTATTTTATGTTTGCATCATGGTTAAATATTTTACTTGTTTCATCCTGAAACAAGCTATTGAACTGATCGGCTACTTGGAAGATACTATCAGCCAATAACGGAGAAAAAAAATATTGCTGAAGCTGGTTCCCATAGTTAATATTATCAGTTGCAGTAATTAAACTTTTACTGTTCATTACATAAGTTGCTTTAAGCTCATTTTTCAGATAAAATAATTTATTAAAAAGATTTTGATCAGACGGTGTTTGTAAAAGAAAACCGTTTGTATTGTCAGTATCTTTATTATTATATACATCTGCTGTATTCGACACCTGAAATTTTGTACCGGAAGTATAGCGGCCGTTTAACTGAAAACGATTAAAATAATTCTTTTTATAAACATTATTATCCTCGTTTATAATTAATGGGTTCGAAGAATCGTAAAATGTTTGGGTTGAGTTTTCCGATTGGGCATATCTGTTGCCGCCCGACTGCACAATAGCTTTTAAAACAAAAGACTTGGTTAGGTTAAATTGTGCATTTGCAGATACATAAGCAGAATGATTAAAATGCGCCCAGGATGGGTTTAACCCATTTGGCACATATATATCGGCTATAGATGTTTTTGTTAAAGACGGTATATTTTCTGTATTGCTTTGGTCATTGGTGTTTAATGCAGGTATGTTTGCTTCGGAAGAAGTTAATTTGCCTGTAGAATTGGCGTTGGCAATTGTTATCAGCTTGGTTTTTGGGATCAATACAATAAGGTTTGCTTTCGATTCATACCGTTTAAGAGGCACACCGGCATCAATACTGCCTGCTTTTGAAATTTTTTTATCAAATTTTAAATTAATTACCTGCTCATTTCCATTAGTTAATTGTTGCGAAAGGTCTGAATTATCTTTATAATTGTCTATCACTTCAACATGCTGAATTTTGTCTGGAGTTACATTTTTAGTAAGCGGCACATAATCGCTGCCAAACAAGTCATCATTATCTATTAGAATCTTGTCAATTGCTTTTCCATTAAAATTTAGTTTGCCATCTTCATTTACCTGAAAGCCAGGCATGTTTTTTAAAAGGTCTTCTACGCTTTGCTGATTATCTTTTTTATAGCTTTCAGCGTTAAATATGATGGTGTCTTTTTTTTGAATAATTTTTGGCGCATAGGTTACACTTACAGAAGGAAGAAAATTTTCAGACGTTGCAAGAACAAAATTTATTTCTGCTTCATTATTATCCTGAAAAATAATTTTTTTTATACGCGTTATATATCCGACAGAAGATACTTCTATGTAGCCGGAATCCATTTTTTTTATTTGGATTGAATACCCGCCGGAAGTATTAGAAAAGGCAAATGCTGCAATATATGTTTTGCTGCTGTCTGGCTTAAATTTAATAACTGCATTGGGTACAGGATTGTTGGAGTTATCCCTTATTATTCCTTCAATTTTCAGCAGGGAATCATTTTGAGAAAAAAGTGAAACTGAAAAAAGAAGTGTAACAATTAATGTAAACGTTTTTATCATTTACCATTATTGATTATTGCCATTTTTTTGTTTTTGAATTTTTTGAAGCAATTGTTGAAGACCCTGCTCATTGTTTTCCTGTTGTATTTTACTAAATTCATTCTTTGAAACCAGTTTAGAATTTATACAGGGCTGCAGGTTTGTTTTTTCCTCGTAAGGTATTGTAATCTTCAAAACACTAATTTTATAAAAGTTGTCATAGCTTCCCACTTCCAATATAAGGCCGGGTAAACCATACCATGTTTCCGGGCCAAAAGGTACTGCCAGCTCCGGCGCATACCAGGCATATCCTTTTACGCCTGATCTGAATGTGAAATTAGCTTTTAAACAGGCAAAGCCTGCTATTGTTTGTGTGTCAGGCGTAAGCTCCCAGTTGCGGTTTGGCACCGTATCATAAAAGCAATATCTTTTTCCGTTAATGGGAGATGTTCGTATATAAAACACATCCTTTACGTTTCTGTAGATGCTTTGCCGGTCTCTTTCCTGATTGCGGTCTAAAGCCTGTATGGTTTTTACATCTGCCAAAGAATCTTCAAGGCTGTTATACTTTTTGTTGGCAAAGAGCGGCCATTTACCTGCACTGGGTTCCACATAAGTTAATACCATGCTGTTTTTAGTAAAACACAGCCTTTCTGTTCTTACATTTGCCGCACCTTCATTAAAGCTATATTCTACATACCCAATAGAATCATTGTTTGTTTGGGCATTTATATGAATCAATACCAACAGCAGGCTGCAAACAGTAAAAATATACTTCATATAAACAGTAGATGCTGATAAGTTTTAAATTACATAAATGAATGGTAAAAATTGAAAGAGCTATCTGTGTATAATAAGGATAGTTGTTAAACATATGTACAGCTAACAGTACAAGTCTTTCCATTGCTATAATAGCCTGAAGCGAGTACTTCGCCTGTTTCTGAATCATAAGTAACCCAATAATATCCTGTAACTACCGTACTTCCGTCACAACATGTTTCGGTAGTATTTGCATACACTGTTTCTGGATCCTGATATGCTGTTTTTTTATGTATTTTATTTAAAGTTTTATGAAAAGAATGAGAAGTTGATGGAAGCGTTGTATTTGCCTTTGAACTGATAAAAGCAAAACTTAATATTGCAATTAAAATAAAGGTTTTCATAATAATAGATTTTGGAGTTTTTAGAAATAAAATTTACGGAATAGCTCTTTCTACTTCAAAACTAACATTTACAAGTAAATTTTACAAAAAATTTGCATTCCAAGTTTAACCATGCCTATAGATTTTACAGTGTAATTACAATAGAAGAAGGCAGCACGATGATACGCGTGGGGAGCTTGATATTCGGAGAACGAACGGCCGGCCCGCAAAGCGGTCTGACCCGGTTTTAGCTGTCTTGTCTCATTTTCTTATTCAGGGATCGCTTTTAGCGCGTGATGCCGGAGGGCGGGAGAGAGGAGTTGCCTGTCTCAGCTTTAGTTATCTTGTTTAAGCGGCTTTACGCTGCTGCCTTCTTTATCATACAAAGGCTGGGGCCTCGGCGCCTGGCCGTCTTTTAAAGCCTGGTTAAAGAGTTTTTCCACATGCACCCATTTGCCGTTCTGCCATTTGAATGCCTCATAATCGCCATCGGGAATAAGCGTGAATTTTTTTTGCGGCTGGTTGCTTTCGCTGATTAAATGATCAAACACAATCATGTCCAGGTCAGGATCATATACCAGCCGGGCCCGTGCGTCTTTCTGGTATTCGAGCAGAAAGCGGTCAACAGGCTGCGGCGCTTTTAATTCATCATTTTTATATGTGAAGTATGTACCGCCAAAAACCGGCTCGCCCGCTGCATTAAACGTTAATACTTCCAGCCATTTGCGGGTGCTGGCCATATCGTTATCATCATAGCCAAACAGCGTATAATATTTTCTGCCTTTAAATTCTTTTTCAATGATATTATAATAAATGGCCCCTATCCAGTTTTTGCCGGTGCGTATGGAATCGGTGGGCACTGATGTATAATCAGACACATCAAACAAGGGAAATAATTTAAGCGAGCCGTCTTTTGTTTTTATCTGAATGGCGCCTTCCTGCCGGTAATAGCTTTCATCGCGCTGCAGTTGCCAGGTAAAAATCCGGAAGCTGCTGTCGGGCGCATATAAACGGGATATGGTTATTAATGAATCAAAAGGATATTCGAATGAATACGGCATCTTTAATGCAGCCACAAGCCTGCGTATAAAAACGCTGTCGCAGTAAAAACGGTTTTCAGCCATAGAATCATATACCATGCGTTTTGCATAATAGGCAAGGCTGTCTTCCTGATTTTGCAAGGTGTTTACGCCTGTTGCATCTGTCTGCGCGCTGGCGGCAACCGCAGTAATAAAAAACAGGAAAATTAAAATATAGCGAAACATGATCACGAAAATACAATGTGCATAACGGCCAGGCCGGTGTTTATCGTATGCTGTTTAAAATTTAGTGTTTTATTAATGGGGAACAGCCTTTGCAAAATCGAGCAGGGAATTAAACCGCAGGTCAATCAATTCATTTGGAAAAGGCACATCCGGGTCGGTTGACGGAATGAATACAGCATACATGCCGGCATTGCGCGCAAAGCGCATATCACTTAAAGTATTGCCTACCATGATGCTTTTGGAAAAATCAATTTGGGGAAAATCTTTTTTTGCCTGCAACGCCATGCCGGGATTGGGCTTACGGTTGGGACTGTCATCGTGCATGTCGGCACAATAATATATCTTATCAATGCGGCCGCATTGATTGTGCAATGCTTCCGTCATATAAGCATGAATGCTGTGCAAATCTTCCAGCGTCATTAACTGTTTGGCTATGCTGCGCTGGTTGGTGGCAACAATCATCAAACCAAAAATGCCTGATAAAATCCTGATGGCTTCCTGTGCGCCCTGTGAAAAAATAAAACTGTTAACATGTAAAACATAATCTCCTTTTTTCTCCACATTAATAACGCCGTCGCGGTCGAGAAAAAGCGTCCAGGTTTTATCTATTTTAGGTAAGTCCATGATTAATTTAATGTTTCAAAGTTCACGGGTTCACAAGTTCTGTTTGCACTCGTTCGTAATCTTCAGGAATGCCTATGTCTATAAAATAGGCATCCTGTTCCAAACCATACATGGCATGTTCATTATAAAACTTTTCAAGATAGCCTGTTTCAAAAGAAAATTTCGCCGGCAGCGATTTACTTAAAAAGCTTTCCACATTCAGCATGTATAAGCCGCCGTTTATGAGGCCGCTTTCATAATATTTTTTTTCGTTGAAACTTTTAACGGAGCTGTCATCATTCAACTCAACAACGCCATAACGGCTGAAGTTTCTCATAGGCTTTAAAGCCAATGTACACTCCGCACTTTTTTGTATATGAAAATTTTGCAATGCGGGTATATTAGCCTTAAACAAAGTATCGCCATTGGTTACAAAAACATTTTTACTGCTTACTTTTTCACAGGCGCTTTTAATAGCGCCGCCTGTGCCCAAAGGTTCTTTTTCAATTGAATAGTGAGTTGTGAGTTGTGAGTTGTGAGTTGTGAGTTGTTCTAAATATTCAATTATGATTTCATGTTTATAGCCTAATGAAAAGATAAATTGTGTAATACCTTGTTGCTGAAAGTAATCAATTACATAAGCAAGGAAGGGTTTGCCGTTTACCGGCGCCATACATTTTGGCAGGTCTGATACAACGCTGCGCAGCCTTGTGCCTAAGCCACCGGCAAGGATGATAAGAGAGCCCTGGCCTCCAGCCCCTGAGGGAGGGGGATTAACAGCGTTTAAATTCATTCGTACAAGTTTGATTTTTCAATGGCCTCATGCCTGCCTGTCCGGCAGACAGGGAACCTCGCTATGCACATTCCGCTGTGTGAGAAAAATTATCATGCTCGGTTTCATTCGTACAAGTTTGTTTTTTAATGGCCTCATGGAACGCCCTGATGTACATTCCCCTGTGTGTTGAATACAATTTACATGGGCGTTTCATTTGTTTAATATATTGTTATTGGTATATAATTCGCGATTTGCCTGCTCCTTTAAGGGCTGGCATAACTCCCTTTAGGGCCGGGGCTAAGGGAACAGTTTCTCCTCCACCAGCTGGCAAACAATATGGCCTGTTAAAATATGGCTTTCCTGTATGCGGGGCGTATCCGTTGACGGCACATTGAAAAGGTAATCGCTTACATCCTTCATTTTTCCGCCTGCTAACCCTGTGAAACCAATCGTTATTACATGCTTTGCCCTTGCTGTTTCAAATGCCTTTACAATATTTGCAGAATTGCCTGATGTGCTTAACCCAACCAATACGTCACCTTTATTTGCTATGCCTTCCACAAGGCGGGCGTAAATAACATCATAACTATAATCGTTGGCAACAGCCGTTAGGTAAGAAGTGTTGCAATGCAAGGCTTCAGCCGGCAAGGCTTTCCGGTCTTTATAAAAACGGCCTGAGAACTCTGCTGCAAGATGCTGTGCATCTGCAGCGCTGCCGCCATTGCCGCAAAACAAAACTTTATTGCCTTGCTGAAAAGCGTTTGTAATTACATCAACAACAGTTTGTATTTTTTGTATGAATGCATCATCATTCAATACCTGCTGCTTAGTTTGAATAGATGCTGAAATGATATCTTTTATGGTATCTGTCATAAAAAGCATTTTATGTTAAGAAGAAAAAATAAACGATTAATGCGTTGTCCATGTGGTTAAGCCTGATTTTGTAAACTGGTAAGGTTTTACCAGGCCTCCGAAGCTGTTTAAAGTTTCTATTACTTTATAGCGTGTATTAAGCGGGCAATAAAACGTCATAAAACCACCGCCGCCGGCGCCGCTTATCTTACCGCCTGTTGCGCCGGCTTTTTTGGCCGCATCATAAATATCTTCAATCAGGCTGTTTGAAATATTATGCGCCATATTTCTTTTTTGCTGAAAGCCAAAGTCGAGCACCTCTCCGATTTCGTTAAGGTTGCCACGCAGCAAAGCTTCTTTCATCCTGCGTGCCTGTTCTTTTAACTGGTGCATGGCATCAATAGATTTTTCATTTTTCTGCAATACATTTTTCTGCTGCTCTTTAATAATGGTGGCAGATTCGCGGCTGGTGGAAGTAAAGTATAAAACAAGGTTGTTTTCCAGTTCATATAAATATTCATTGCGAATGCGCAGGGGGTTTACAATAACCTTGTCATCTGCATAAAATTCCATGAAATTCACACCACCGAATGTTGCAGCATACTGGTCCTGCCGGCCACCGGCCAGTTGCAGGTCTTTTCTTTCAATTTCATACGCATAATGTGCAATATCGTATTCACCAAGGGGCAGTTTAAGCATTTCGGCAAATGCGCCGATAATAGCCACCATTAAAGTGGATGAGGTGCCGAGGCCGCTGCCGGCAGGCGCATCTACAAAAGTGGTAAGCGAAAAGTTTTCCTGTGCAATGCCATAATCTTTAAGCAGGCGGTTAATAACCCCTTTATGCAAATCAAGCAAACCGTTTATAGGCAATGCTGCAAGCTTATCATGCTGTTCGCATTCACTTCTGTCCATTGCGTTTAATATAATACCGCCGCTTTCCAAAGGTTCTATTACGGCATGCGCATAATGGGAAATGGTTGCATTTAAAATAGCGCCGCCAAATTCATCGCTGTAAGGGCTTACATCTGTGCCGCCTCCGGCTAAACCTATACGCAAAGGCGCCCTGCTTCTGTATATCATTATAATTTTTTAATAATGCATCAAAAGCTTAAACTACGGGCAAGCTTTTGAAATTGAAAATAAGTATGCGCAGCAAAAGAAATACAAAAGCTGCTGAATAGCAAATTGTATGCAATGATTATGCTGAACAGCGTTAACCAATAAATTTTTTACTGAGACATGGTTAATTTAAGTTAAACGCATCGGGCTGGCTAAGGTTCTTTACAAGTGAATCGGGCAATTTTAAGGAAGCCAGTTGTGGTGTTTGAGTTAATGGCCAAATAAAATCTGCGTTGAGGATTTTTGATGCGGCTGCATACATTTTATCGGGGTAATAACTAAAGAAACAGCTTCCGCCTTTAATGGCATTGATAATGCCTTTCACTTCTTTTGCGGGCACAGCAGGGCAGCCATAACTGCGCCCCATCATAGTGCCATCAGAAGCGCGCCGGCCATTTACATAATTACTGCCATGCATTACTATGGCGCGCGCCCTCACATTATCATTAAAACCGCTTTCCAGCCCGTCAAGGCGCAGGCTGTAGCCATTATCGCCGTTATATGTTTCGGCGGTGCTCATAAAGCCTAAGGATGTTTTATGTGAATCGTTGCTGTTTGAAAAACTTGTGGCAAACGCACTGCCGGAATTGCGGCCATGCGAAACATAGGTATTAAAAAGCACTTTTGCCTTATCTATATCCAATACATACAGTCTTCTTTTATTGCTGGCCTGGCTGTAATCGCAAATAGTTAAAAAGCCTTGTTTCTTTATCTTATTTACAGAAAGCAAGTATTCATAACCTTTATACGCTTCAAAAAAAACAGGGCGCGACAAACCAATCGCCGCCAATTGCATTTGGGAATACAAGGAGTCAACCCAGTAATTAATCAATACCTCGTTTGTTACAGACTTATTTACCGTGGTAATTTTATTTGTAATTGATCCGGCCTTTGCCGCCTCTTTTCCTTTTACAGCAATCATAGAAGTAAGCACAGTTATGCACAGGACGCCTACAAGCAAGAATTTCTTCATCAGGTTATGAGATTTTAGATTTCAATTAAAAAAAGATTGGGGCCGGCCGGCCTCATAAAAACCGGATGGTTTTTTATAAAACTGAAAAAACCTTTTTTTATTGTGCGTTACAAAGGTAAACCTATAATGAAAAAAATCTGGTAACAAAATGTTATTCTGTTATAAACAGAAAAGCCTCCCAAAACACAAACGGAAAGGGAAGCTTAATTGAGAACAAAAAATAGAATACTTACAGCTTGTTAACTGCTACATCATTTACAGTGCGAACAGTTGAACTTACTACATAAGAATCTTCGAGGCTTTTGTTGCTTGAAATAATATTAATGTAATAACGGTTATTTTCCTGGTCGCCTTTAAGCAATTTAAATTGCTTGTTGAAATTTACATCGCTGAAAGAATGGGAGAATAAAAGCTCGCCGGATTCATTTTTAATGGTTACAGTGAATTTCTCAGCCTTCTCGTTGTTAACGTTTAACCTGAATAATAATGCATCACTGGTATTGGCTGTAAGGGCAATATTGCTTTTTTCACCTGAAACCAATTCGATGTTTTTATTATATATGGCGGCGTTAGTTGTAAGAGAAGTGAGTAATACCGAAGCTGATAAAAATGCTGCTGCGATGAATTTTTTACCTGATAATTTCAAATTTGCCTTTGTCATAATTGTTGTTTTTTAATGTCAAAAAATTTTATTCATTTATTGACAACCAACCGCGAGGCACTGCAATCGGCGGCAAACAACTATGGCTTGTATAATGGCTTTAGCATTTTAATTTCGCTGCAAATGTAATGAATAATTGCGTATTGTTTACACATTAATACTGTTAAAATAAAAAAGTAACCCTTATAACAGCATTTTTTATGAAGGCAAATTTAATTTTAATTGTCATGCCTATATTTATTTATACGGTTAATAACTTTAAGATAACAAACGCGCTAACCGGCTGGCGCATTAATCGTTTTCCATAATAAGTCTTTTAATTCAATAAGCCCTGTTTGTGTAAAGGAAGAAATGAATATTACCGGTATTTTTGAATCAAATTCTTTTCTTATTGCGGCTTTTAACTCTTCATCCAGCAGATCGCTTTTGCTGATAGCGATCAAATAATTTTTCTGCAGCAATTCAGGATTATATTCTTCCAGTTCATTCAGCAGCACTTCAAATTCTTTTTTATGATCATCACTGTCTGCCGGTATCACAAAAAGCAATACGGCATTGCGCTCAATGTGCCTTAAAAAACGATGTCCCAGGCCTTTGCCTTCGGCAGCGCCTTCTATTATACCCGGCAAATCGGCAATGCAAAAAGACCTGCCATCCCGGTATTCAACCATACCAAGCTGCGGTATTAATGTTGTAAACGCATAATCGGCGATCTTTGGTTTTGCAGCAGTAAGCACCGAAAGCAGGGTTGATTTCCCGGCATTGGGAAAACCCACCAAACCCACATCGGCCAATACTTTTAATTCCAGTGTTTTCCATGCTTCCACGCCAGGCTCGCCGGGCTGCGCATATTCAGGCGCCTGGTTGGTTGCGGTTGCAAAATTGGCATTGCCCAAACCGCCCCTTCCGCCACGCAGCCAGATGATCTCCTGCCCGTCTTCTAAAATTTCCGCTTCTGTTTTGCCACTTTCTTCGTCGCGGGCAATAGTGCCCAATGGCACTTCAATAATTATATCTTTTCCATCGGCACCGGTACGGTTATTCTTATTGCCGCCTTCGCCGTTTTCGGCAATAACATTTTTATAGTAACGAAGATGCAGCAATGTCCATAATTGTTTATTGCCTTTTAAAATAATATGCCCTCCTCTTCCGCCATTGCCGCCATCGGGGCCGGCTTTGGGATTGAATTTTGTGCGCATGAAATGGCTGCTGCCCGCGCCGCCGTTACCGCTTTTGCAAAAAATTCTTATATAGTCTATAAAATTATTTTTTTCCATGTTGCTTCAAAACAATCGAAATTAAAAGAAAGTGTGCATTCCTGTGTTATACATCCTGTTCACCGCAGGGCAAACGCATCTAAATTAGGTGGAAATAATTCCCAAATGTGGATAAGAATGCGGGTTTAAAGAGATTGGGCAGAAGTTATCTACGTTTGTCTTTTGTTAAGTATAAAGCAGGAAAATGCATT
>NZ_JASGEX010000117.1:0-14735 GCF_047606085.1 Parafilimonas sp. | reverse complement strand
TTCAATTTTGTAAAGCCGTGCTTTAGCACAGTTATAGATGAATTTCGATAGAGGTAAGTGCCAGCGGCACAGCCTGCCCCGACTATTCGGGGATGCATAATGTAACGAGCCGATGGCTCTCAACAACATTTTGGTGGTTTCAAACGGGTTGAAACCCGTTTTTACAATATTTTTTCGAAGCTACGCTTCTTTTTATGCCTTTAAAATTTTAATGCGTCTGCCCTGCGGTAAGGCAGCCATTTCCGCTTACTGTACGCAAACAGCTAATCCATTGTACGATATCGTACAGTTTATGCTGACATTGTTTTTATAATGGGCTGGAAATAAATCACTTTTACCGTGGCATTGTGCTTGTTTCATTTTATTGCCTGTAAGCAGGCGCGTTCCGGAATTGGGTTTACAGGAATAGGGCATCATCAAATCATACATCATACATCTTCTTATGCTTAAAAACTACTTCAAAGTGGCCTGGCGCAACCTTGTTAAAAACAAAGGGTATTCTGCCATTAATATTGTTGGCCTTGCAGCAGGCATGGCTGTAGCTATACTGATTGGTTTATGGATATGGGATGAGGTTACCTACGATAGTTATCATGCCAACCATAAACAGCTTGCACAACTGATGACCACCTTTATTGATAACGATGGGAATAAACAAACAGGCCCGGCGGTAGTGATGCCGACGGCGGAAGAATTACGCAGCAAATACGGCAGCGACTTTAAAAATGTATCCATGGCCTCCTGGAATTTTGGCCATGTGCTGGGCGTTGGCGATAAGAAAATCACCGGGCAGGGTATGTGGGTGGAAAGTAATTTCCCTTCCATGTTTTCTTTGAAAATGATAAAAGGAAAAATCAATGCATTGAACGACCCTTCTTCTGTTTTAATAAGCGCTTCTATAGCAAAATCTTTGTTTGGCAATGAAGACGCCATCAACAAAACCATACGCTTTGATAACAAATATGATTTTAAAGTGGCTGGTGTGTTTGATGATTTTCCGCATAACACCACCTTATACGATGCAAAACTTTTTCTGCCCTGGAAAAAATACATTACTACCGAAGACTGGCTGAAGCAGGCAGCAACACAATGGAATAACCATTCCTGGCAATGTTTTGTGCAGGTAAATGATAATGCTGATGCTGCAAAGCTTACAGCTAAAATTAAGCATGTGGTAATGGCGCATAAAAACGCGGCCACTGATGGCGTGGAAGAAGCGGTTATACATCCCATGGATAAATGGCGCTTATACAGCGAGTTTAAAGATGGCAAAGCGGAAACAGGCCGCATACAGTTTGTGTGGCTGTTTGCCGTAATTGGCGTATTCGTATTGCTGCTGGCCTGCATCAACTTCATGAATTTATCTACCGCCCGCAGCGAGAAAAGGGCTAAAGAGGTGGGCATACGCAAAACGGTTGGGTCTGTAAAAAGCCAGTTGGTAAGCCAGTTCTTAAGCGAATCTGTGCTGGTAGCATTCCTTTCTTTTGTGCTGGCCATACTGCTGGTTGTTTTGCTGCTCCCTATGTTTAATAAACTGGCAGATAAGAATATCAGCCTGCCCTGGGGCAATGGTATTTTCTGGCTGCTTGCCGTTACATTTACATTAATAACAGGTCTTATCTCCGGCAGTTACCCGGCATTGTATTTATCCAAATTTGAACCGATAAAAGTTTTAAAAGGCACCTTCCGCGTAGGCAAATATGCATCGTTGCCACGCAAAGTGTTGGTGGTAGTACAGTTTACTTTTTCCATTGCATTAATTATAGGAACCATCATTGTGTATAAGCAAATTCAATTTGCGCAAAACAGGCCGGTGAATTATGATAAGGCAGGATTAATAACCATACCTATGACAACGCCCGACCTGTATGGCCATTACGACGCTATCCGCAGCGACCTGATTGCAACCGGCGCTGTTGAAAATATGGCTGAATCATCAAGCCCGACAACGGCGGTTTATTCCAACCAGATCGGCTTTAACTGGCAGGGTAAAGATCCCAATACTTTGCCTTCATTCGGAACGATTGGTGTAACGGTTGATTTTGGCAGAACTATTGGCTGGCAAATAAAAGAAGGCCGTGATTTCTCCAAAGATTTTGCAACAGATAGTTTGGCTATGATACTGAATGAAGCGGCTGTTAAGCAAATTAATATGAAGCGTGATATTGTTGGGCAAACGATACAGTTGAACGACAGGAATTACATAATTGTTGGTGTGATAAAAGATATGGTGATGGAATCCCCTTATCAGCCTGTAACGCCAACTGTTTTCACATACGATCCCAATTGGGCAAATGTGATTTCCATAAAAATAAAGCCGGGCATTGGCGTAAAAGATGCACTTGCAAAGATTGAAAGGGTGTTTAAGAAATATAATCCTTCATCACCATTCGATTATACATTTAACGATGAAGAATACGCCAGGAAGTTTGCTGATGAACAGCGGGTAGGCAGGCTGGCTACGTTCTTTACCATTCTTGCCATATTCATTTCCTGCCTTGGTTTATTCGGGCTGGCATCGTTTGTTGCGGAACAACGCAAAAAAGAAATTGGCGTGCGCAAGGTGTTGGGCGCTTCCGTATTTAATTTATGGCAGATGTTGTCAAAGGAATTTGCATTGCTGGTAGGTATTTCCTGCTTCATCGCTATCCCGCTTTCCTGGTATTATGTAAGCGGATGGCTGCAGCATTATAATTATAAAACAGATATAAGCTGGTGGGTATTTATCGTGTCCTGCGTTGGTGCATTGCTGGTTACATTGATAACGGTAAGTTTCCAGGCTGTTAAAGCAGCAATCGCTAATCCAGTGAAGAGTTTGAGAACGGAATGAAGAAAAGCTATTAGCCATTGGCTGTTAGCTAAAGGCTAACAGCTCACTTATAACGCAAAACGTACAACTTAAAACATACAATTATGTTTAAAAACTATCTAAAAACCGCCTGGCGGAGCATATTCCGCAATAAAGCCATAACGCTGATTAATTTGTTTGGCCTCTCTGTGGCATTGGTGGCATTTATTTTTATTTCACTTTGGGTGCAGAATGAATTAAGTTTTGACGATTATCATAAAGATGCAAAAGATATTTACCTGGTTCAGACGAAAGTTAATATGGATAATGAGCCCAGCCCGCTTACCTCTTTGCCTGTGGCAGATGTGCTTAACAGTAGCAGATATGTGAAAAACGTTGCAAGAATGGCCGTGTGGAAAAGTGCCCTGAATGTAAACGGGCAATTGTTTAACGAGCGATCAGGGGCAGCTGTTGACAGCGATTGGTTTAAAATTTTTGATTATAAAATTATAGGCGGGGACATTAATGCATTCAACAGAAATCCATTTTCGCTCATCTTTACCCGGTCAAGAGCTAAGCAGTTGTTTGGCGACAAAAACCCTGTCGGGCAAATTGTAAAGTTAGATACAACTTTATACCAGGTAAGAGCGATTGCAGAAGACAACCCTGTTAATTCAAGCCTTCAATTCGATATGCTTGTGCCAATGGCTGCAAGGCTTGCTCACCGGCAACCAGATAATAATTGGGGCAATTTGAGCTATCGCACTTTTGTAAAAGTTTTCCCTAATACCAATGCTGCTTCATTCGCACAAAATGCCACGGCCCTTTCACAGCAGGCATCCGGGAAAACAGATTTCTCAATCGGCGTGCAGTCTTTGCATGAATTGCATTTCGATACAAAATCATTCGACCCGGCATTTCGCAGGGGCAGCCATACAGCAATATTTGTTTTTAGCGTGCTGGCGGTACTGCTTTTAATTACGGCCAGCATTAATTATGTAAATCTCAGTATTGCAAAGGCCAATAGCCGCTCTAAAGAAATAAGCATCAGGAAAATTATTGGCGGCAGCCGTGCACAATTGTTTCTGCAGTTTTTATCAGAGTCTTTTTTATTGTGCCTGATGGCATTGTTTATTTCATTTATAATTATACGGGTTACTTTGCCCATATTCAATAACCTTACCGGAACTAATTTCAGTTTATCAGCCAGCTCCGGAATTTTATGGATGGTGCTATCAGGTACATTGTTGTTTACAACACTGCTGAATGGGGTTTTCCCGGCATTAACCATGTCGCTTTTTAAGCCTTTGTATTACCTGCATGGCTACACGATTTTGAAATTTAAAAATATACTGATCCGTAAAGGATTAGTGGTGTTTCAATTTATAATAGGCGTGGTTTTCATTATCGGCACCGTTGTTATTTTTCAGCAGATGCGCCTTGCCCAAACTTCTGCTGCACAATACAACCGCAGCCAGGTAGTTTCGTTTGAGTTGCCCAGTTCTTCTTTGCAGAAAATGAATTATGACCAGCAAAAAGTGAATGACTTTTCCCAGGCCATTAAAAATGAGTTACAGCAAAGCAGTTCCCTGCAAAGCATTGCGCTTGCCAATTCTTCTATTGAAGGTAATATGAATTCAGGCGGAGCCGGGAATTGGTATTGGCCGGGAATGGACACCAGCCTGAGCGTTCAGGTGGCTCGTTTATTTGTTACACCTGAAGCCAAAAGCATATTCAACTTTCAAATGAGAGAGGGCAGGTGGTTTAACAATGATATTTCTGATAAAAAGAATTATATTTTGAATGAAACGGCTGTAAAGGAATTAGGCATACATCCGCCTGTCATCGGACAGGTATTTGCAAAAAGCGGAGGCGATACCGGGCGAATAATTGGCGTGATAAAAGATTATAATTTCAATTCGCTGTATAACAAGATTGGCCCAATGGTAATAGCCAATAACAATGGTGATGAATGGGAACCGGTTTTCTTTGCAAAAATTGCTCCCGGCAATATTTCACAGGCAATGGATGCTGTTGCCGCCACATGGAAGAAATTTATTCCCTATGCGCCGTTTGAATACCAGTTCATGAACCAGGCATTTGATAATTTGTATAAAGATGACTTGAAAGTTTCAAAGCTCGCATTGCTTTTCAGTTGCATTTGCATTATTATTTCTGCGTTGGGCTTATTTGGCCTTGCTGCCTTTGTGGCGGAACAAAGAAGAAAAGAAATCGGTATAAGAAAGGTAATGGGCGCTACCGTTACTCAAATTACAACCATGTTATCGAAAGATTTTGTGAAGCTTGTGCTTATCGCGATAGTGATAGCATCGCCCATTGGATGGTGGGCTATGCGCACATGGCTGCAAAATTTTGTGTATAGAATTAATATAAGCTGGTGGATATTTTTAATAGCAGGAAGTACAGCCATATTAATAGCAGTGCTAACGGTAAGTTTCCAGGCAATAAGAGCGGCGATGGCAAACCCGGTGAAGAGTTTGAGAACGGAATGATATACGTGAAACGTCAATCGTGAAACGTGAATAAAAAAATCGGTTAATCAGTTAAATCATATAAATCGTGGTCAATGTTTAAAAACCACTTCCCTGCATGGCACTTCGTGAAAACAGCCTGGAGAACGTTTACAGGAAATAAGCTGTTTTCTTCTATTAACCTCCTCAGCTTAACCATTGGTTTATGCGCCTGTATGCTCGTGCTCAGTTTTGTTATGGACGAGTTATCATACGATCGTTTCTGGAAACGCTCCGACGATATTTACCGTGTGCTTTACCAGCGAAAAATGGCTGAAAGCAGTTATATGCTTTCCGCTTCTTCGCCGGCAGGCCTTGGGGAAGCTTTAAAAACACGCTTTCCTGAACTGGAAAGTTTTGCAATGGCGGCTCCGTCAGAATTAGACTTAAATACAAATGAAAATAATACAGATGGTATAAAAATAAAAACAATCAGGGGCGACTCTTCATTAACGGGAATCTTTGATTTTAATTTTATCGCAGGCAATGCCCAACTGGTAAGTGAGAAAAATAACCTGATTATTACGGAAAGTTTGCGTAATAAACTTTTTAAAGGTAAAGACCCGGTAGGGCAAGCCATATATAATATGCCTACGTGGGAAGAACAGCCCAAAGCCTATCACATCATTGCCGTAATAAAAGATATTCCTTCCAACACACATTTCCATGCTGAAGCCATAGAACTGGAACGGGCAAGAAAAGAAGAACTGGATAAAAATGGCAACGGAAACTATACGCAGTTTTATTTCTTATTAAAGCCGCATGTCAACCCCAAATTATTTGAAGCAAAAATAAATAAATGGTATGCCGGTTATATGGAAACAAAGGCTGCAGCCTACAGGTCTATACAGTTGCAACCGTTGAAAGACGTGTACCTGCATTCTGATTTCGATACAGAGCCGGGCGTAAAAGGAAGTTACCGGAATGTGTATATTATTGGCTGTACCGGCATTTTATTATTGCTGATTGGCTGTATTAATTTTATTAACCTCACAACAGCCCGTGCGTTTAAACGCTTGAAGGAAACAGGTATCCGTAAAATACTGGGTGCTGACAGAAAACAACTGGTCTGCGGGTTTCTTGTTGAATCAGGGATGTACTTTTTTATTGCTACAGCATTGGCATTATTGTTATTTTCTGTCACATTGCCCCGCCTGGAATTGTTCATAGGGCATCAGTTGGAAACAACATTATTTTCAGATAGTCATTTTTTATTGTTGTGCCTGGCAGTCATTATTGTATTAAGCATACTTACCGGCCTGTACCCTGCATGGGTTTTATCGGGTTTTCGCCCGGTGAATAATCTCAGGGGCCGCTTCTCAAAGCTGTTTTCTGCGGGCCCGGCCAGTGTACGGATGGCGCTGGTTTTTGTACAGTTTGTGATAACCATATCAGTGCTTGCCGCTTTAATTATTACCAACAGGCAAATGAATTATATCAATAAAAAAGATATCGGGTATCAAAAAGATAATTTATTATATATCGGCTTACATACCTGGGAAGGTAAAGCCAAGGTGCTGAAAAATGAATTACTGAAAATAAAGGGCGTGAACAGTGTAAGTTTTGCAGGATGGTATCCCGAATCAGGTGTTACAACTATGTATTCCATGCTGGATAATCCGCTGAACAAAGAAGAAAAAGTACAGCTTAGTGAAATTGTTGCTGATTTTGACTTTCCCAAAACAATTGGGCTGCAGGTTCAGGCAGGCAGGCTATTGCAGCCGGGTTACGGAACCGATCATTACGACCAGGATTCTGCAATGAAAATGGATAAAGATGCATACATCGCTTATAAAAACAACCTGCCTGTACTGGTTACAGCTTCCACTGCCCGGCAGTTAGGCGTGAAGCGGTTAGATGCAACTATTAAAGATATAGGATTTAAACCCGTGGGCATTTTAAAAGATTTTCACCGGGAATCGCTTTTTCAACCGCTTAGCCCTACAATGATTTTTGCCGATGACAATATTGATTATTCCAATTTATTTATCCGTATTAATCCGGAAGCAAACCCGGGCATTGTACAGGATATACACAACGCCTGGAAAAAGGTGTATCCTGCCCGTTTGTTTGATGTGCAATGGGTAACGGATATGCTGGCAAAACAGTACGAAGTGCAGTATAAACAGCAAATGCTTTTTATGCTGTTCAGCATATTAATGTTATGTGTTGCAGCTATGGGCGTTTTCGGGCTGATTGTGCATGCAACGCAGCAAAGAGAAAAAGAAATCGGCATACGTAAGGTACTGGGGTCTTCGGTAACAGGGATTGTACGATTGTTAACAAAGGATATGGTGCTGCTGGTTGTGCTGGCATTGGCCGTGGCTGTTCCTTTATCGTGGTGGGCGATGAATCAATGGTTGCAGGCATTTGCCTATCGCATCAGCATTCAGTGGTGGATGTTTGCTTTAGCCGGCTTAACAGCAATACTCATTGCGTTGCTCACCGTAAGTGTACAGGCGATTAAAGCAGCGATGGCCAACCCGGTGAAAGCATTGCGAAGCGAATGATAAAAGTGAATAGTGAACGGTGTCTTGTGTCCTGTCCTTAAGGAACGTTTGTAAAGTCCCTCTCCTTTGGAGAGGCCTGCCTGGCGGCAGACAGGGATTTAGGGTGAGGTCAAACAAGGTTAAATAAACGACATTGAATCAGTAATGAATAATAAGAATAGCAAATTAAACAACGTAATGTTACAGGCTCGCAGTTCGTGGCTTAAAGCTCACAGCTTGTAGCCTGCAGCCAAAAAACATCTTCTATGCTTAAAAATCATTTCCCTGCACGGCACTTCGTGAAAACCGCTTTGCGGAATTTTACAAAGAACAAGGCTTTTTCCTTCATCAATATTTTTGGTTTGGCCATTGGCTTAACCTGCTTTGTATTGATAGCCGTATTTGTGTATAATGAATTGAGTTATGACCGGTATGCTGCTGAAGCAGATAATATGTATCGCGTTAACTTAAACGTTACCGGCAACGGCGATGTGGCTGTTTATCCCAACGTTGATTTTGCTGTGGGTGAAGGAATGAAAAATGCTTTTCCCGAAATAAAATCTTTTACAAGAATGTCGCCTGCAGAAGATTTTGTAAAGTATAATGATAAACAGTTTAAAGAAGATAAGCTTGCTTTTGCCGATAGTAATTTTCTGCAAATGTTTTCTGTTCCTTTAACTGGGGGAAGTGATAAAGAAGCGCTTGTTCAGCCGAACAGTGTTGTTATTTCAAAAGCATTTGCAAAGAAATATTTTGGTGATGCAGATGCGGTGGGCAAATCAATCGTTATTGGTTTACATAATGCGGTTTATAAAGTAACAGGCGTGTTTGACAAAGTGCCGGACAATTCGCATTTTCACTTTGATGCATTGATGAGCATCTCTACATGGCATGTAACGAACCCAACCTGGAGCAACCTTGGCATATTTACTTATCTGTTGCTCAATAAAAACGCTGACCCCAAAAAGCTGGAAGCAAAGTTTCCGCAGCTCGTTGCACAATATGTTGTGCCCGAAATACAGCGTGATATGGGCATCAGCCTGGCCGAGGCGCAAAAATCTGTAAACACATTTGTTTTTACTTTACAGCCTGTTACTGATATTCATTTATATTCCCATACCAAGTATGAACTGGAACCCAATGGCGACATTCAGTATGTTTATATTTTTTCCGCGCTGGCCTTGTTTATCTTATTGCTTGCCTGCGTAAACTTTACCAATCTTTCCATAGCGCGTTCAGTAAAAAGAGCAAAAGAAGTAGGCGTAAGAAAAGTAATGGGTTCAGGTAAATTTCAATTAATAAAACAGTTTTTATCTGAATCTGTATTAATGAGCTTTTGCGCTATGCTGCTTGCAGCGGCCTTCATTATTTTATTGCTTCCTTATTTCAACCAGCTTTCGGGCAGGCAGATAACGATCAGTTCTTTTTTAAATTATAAGGCCATAGCAGGCATGCTTGCCCTGATATTTTTTGTGGGTATTGTTGCAGGCGTTTATCCATCTTTCTTTTTATCGTCATTTAATCCTGTCAAGGTTTTAAAGGGTTCAACAGGCGCCGGCAAACAAAAAAACATTTTGCGCAGCAGCCTCATCGTGTTCCAGTTTTTTGTTTCAACTGCATTGATAATTGCCACCATGATTGTTTACCGGCAATTAAGCTATATGCAAAACAAAAAGCTTGGTTATGACAAAGAGCAGGTTTTGTTTTTGCAGGATGCCAGGCTGCTGGGCAATAACCAGGATGCTTTTAAACAGGACCTGCTGAAAGATAACCGCGTTGTTGCGGCAAGCATTTCCTGGTCTGCCCCGGGAACCGGCCTTATGAACGGAACACAGGTGCATCCGGTAAATGAGAATGGCAACGGCACAGAAATTCACATGAACATTTACAATGTTGATTATGACTACCTGAAAACATTGGGCATGCAAATGAAACAGGGAAGATTCTTTTCCCGGGCTTTTGCAACAGATTCCCAAAGCGTTGTTATTAATGAAGCTGCTGCCAGTGAATTAGGTTGGGGCAGGACTGACCCTGTTGGCAGAACGATTGTGCGTTCAGGGCAGAAAGCATTTAAAGTTGTTGGCGTTATAAAAGATTTTAACTACACATCAGCCAAGCAAAAAATTGCTCCTTTAATGATGATGCTTGGCAACAATTACGGCGGGCTTATCATTAAAATAAAAACAAATGACATTCCCGGTTTTTTAAATTACCTTAAAACAAAATGGAATGCCTTTAATCCGCAGGGACCTTTAAGCTATACTTTTCTTGATGATAATTTTGCCGCCTTGTATGCAAGTGAATTAAGGACACAGCAAATATTTTCTGCATTTGCTGTTATTGCCATCATCATTGCAGGGCTTGGTTTATTTGGTTTATCCGCTTTCGTTATTGAACAGCGCACAAAAGAAATAGGTATAAGAAAAGTGTTGGGCGCATCTGTACAGCATGTTTTGCTGCTGGTATCAAAAGAATTTTTGTCACTTGTTTTAATCGCATTTTTTATTGCTGTTCCGGTTGCTTACTGGGCCATGCATAAATGGCTGCAGGGCTATGCATACAGGATAAATATCAGTGCAGGCGTATTTATAATTGCGGGCATTGCAACGGTTTTGATTGCTGTAATCACCATCAGCTTTCAATCGGCAAAGGCAGCGATGGCCAACCCCGTGAAGAGCTTAAGAACGGAATGATAGAGATTAAACATCATAATCATTATAACTGAGAATAAAATATTGATTCCAACTTAACCAATGAACAATATTTATTTATGTAAAAACTTGAGCAATGTTTAAAAATTATTTAAAAACTGCGTGGAGAAATCTTTTAAGGAACAAGACCTTTGGATTCATTAACATCTTCGGGCTTGCAGTAAGCATGTCTGTTTGTTTGCTGATCATTCTCATCATCAATGATCAACATAGTTATGATGATTTTATATCCAATCATGATCGTGTTTACCGCATTCATACAAATGCCAAAGTCAATAGTAACAAACCAACTGCTACATCAGCGTTTCCGTTAGCGAATGAATTAAAAAATTATAGCGGAGTAGAAGCTTCTGCTGCTTTGTTCAGAAACCTTGGCGGCGATTTATTTTATAATGATAAAAGCATTGCCGGCGATGGTTATTTTGCTGATGAAAATTTCTTTAAAGTTTTAGATTACCAATTAAAAGAAGGCAATGCGGCAACTGCTTTAACGCAGCCACGTTCATTGATCATTTCAGATGAAATAGCCAAACAGTTTTTTAAAGATGAAAGCGCGATAGGCAAAGTAATTACACTTAATCATACAGGTGTTACAGGCAATCAGTCAACTTCAAAAAATTCAACCTATGGACAATTTATTATAACTGGTGTGTTGAAAAATAATCCCGGCAAAACAAGTTTACCTTTTAAAATGCTGGCATCTTTAAGCACGGTGAATAATCTTGCAAAAGATTCTTTATTGGATGCTGCACCTAACGATTGGGATAATGTTGGGACGAATTATACTTATGTATTATTGAAGAAGGGAACAACCAAAACTGACCTGCAAGCGATGTTAAATGTTATTGCTTCAAAAAAATATCCAACAAGTAACGGAAGCAATTTTGTGTTTACTCCAACAGCACTTAAAAGTATTCCCGGCGAACTTGTTTCCAACGAAACAACAACAGCATTACCCAACGTGATCTTGATTTTTTTAGCTGTGCTTTGTTTGGTGGTAATGTTATGTGCTTGTCTTAATTACACCAATCTTTCTGTGGCAAGATCATTAACAAGAGTAAAAGAAGTTGGTGTAAGAAAAGTATCCGGCGCAACACGTAAACAAGTGTTCCTGCAATTTATTACTGAATCTGTTTTTACTTCATTCATTGCTTTGTTGCTTTCATTTGTATTGTTATTTATCATGCAACCTTTTTTAAAAGGTTTATGGATAAATAAATTTTTTGATTTTTCATTTCACTACAATGCAACCACCTGCTGTTGTTGATAAAAAACTCACCAACTTCCGTAATGTATATTCAAACGACAGCAGCGCTGCTTATCATGTTGAACTGGGTTTGCAAAAATATGATCAGGTGTATTTGCACAATCATTTTGAAAATGGAAAAGCTGCAGGCGGCCGTATTGAATATGTGCATCTCTTTACCATTATTGCCATGTTTATATTGCTGATTGCCTGCATCAACTTTATGAATCTTGCTACGGCACGTTCTGTAAATCGTGCCAGGGAAGTTGGCGTAAGAAAAGTGATTGGCGCAGTCCGTTCGGCATTAATAAAGCAATTTATTGCTGAATCGCTATTGCTGACTGTTTGTGCCATTGTTGTTGCTTTATTGCTGGTTACACTAACGCTGCCTGTGTTTAACCAGGTTACGCAAAAACAAATCCTGTTGCCTTTTCAACAGCCATTTTTCTGGCTGTGCCTTATCACTATTACTGTTTTCACAGGGCTTATTGCAGGCAGTTATCCTGCGTTATATCTTTCTTCTTTCAGTCCGGTTAAAGTTTTAAAAGGTGCTACTAAGCTTAGCATTGGTGCGGTATGGTTTCGTAAAGGGTTGGTCGTGCTTCAATTTGTGCTTTCTATGATTTTGATTATAGGTACCATCATTATTTCAAGGCAAATCAATTTTATTCAAAATAAAAACCTTGGTTATAACAAAGAAAATCTTTTATACATACCGGTTGAAGGCGAACTCATTGACAGATATCAAACATTTAAAGTTGAAGCATTACAGTTACCCGGAATAAAGAATGTAAGCCTGTTATCAGATAATCCTGTTTTTCTTGATCAATGGACCAACAATGTTGATTGGGAAGGCCGGGATCCGAAAACAATGATATCTGTTGAACATCCTGAAGTGAATTATGATTTTATAGAAACAATGGGGCTTCAAATGGCAGCAGGCCGTGACTTTTCAAAAGATTACCCTACTGATAAAGATGGCTTTTTAATAAATGAAACAGCAGCAAGGGATATGAATTATAAAAACCCGGCAGGTAAATACATCACGGTGAATGGCCACCGCGGGCAGATAATTGGTGTGATAAAAGATTTCAATTTCAGGTCGCTGCACGAAACAATAAAACCAATGGTTATAGAGTTTGGCAACAGGGAAAAATATGGCAGCATTCTGGTGCGCACAGAAGCCGGCAAAACCCGTGAGGCCATTGCAACCATTAAAAAACTTTGCCATGAACTGAATCCTGAATTTCCTTTTACCTGTTCATTTGCAGATGAACAATATGAACAGTTATATAATACTGAACAGGTTTTAAGCAAGCTCTCTGATGCCTTTGCATTTCTCGCCATATTCATATCCTGCCTGGGATTGCTTGGTTTGGTAATGTTTACCGCAGAGCAGCGTACCAGGGAAATTGGTATCCGTAAAGTGTTGGGCGCATCGGTGGGTAATATTGTTCAATTAATGTCTAAAGATTTTTTGCAACTGGTATTCATAGCTATTGTAATTGCATCGCCTGTTGCATGGTGGGCCATGCATAGCTGGTTAAACAATTATGCCTATAAGATTGATATTGCGTGGTGGATATTTATAGCAGCCGGCGGATTGGTTGTAGTAATCGCAGCGCTGACCATCAGCTTTCAATCCATCAAAACAGCAACCGCCAATCCGGTCGAGGCATTGCGGAGCGAATAGCGGAATAATGTGAAGATTTGGGCTGAGCGAAGCAATATCGGGATAAAAGTTTGAGAATGGAATAGTAACTGTGAATGGTGAATGCCGGCGCCAGACAATTTTGAAGCGCCAGGCGCCGGCAAAAATCCGCGCCCGGATCAGCCGGGCAAATAGGCCCTTTTAAATTTGTATAGCGTTCTTACATCTATATTGCAGCATCTTCATTCAACAGTTGTTTTATATTTAATGAAGATGTTTTATAGCTGTGTCGTTGGGCAAACAAATTCACTTAAATGAAATCTGCCGCTTTCCTTTATGGCTTTAAATCGCCTTGCACATCTGTTAATTTATCATACCCACGCGCCCGCAAAACTGAATTGAATATCATGGAACGGTAGCCGCCTGCACAATGCACATAATAGGTTTTGTTCTTGTCAAGTTGCGCCATGCTGTCGTTTATAAAATCAAGCGGGACATTTTCCGCTTCCATAATATGCTCGCTGTCGTGCTCGCTTTTTTTGCGCACATCAATAATTTCAATATTTTCTTTTTGCATGGCATCTGCCAGTTCATCTGCAGAAACGGAACGGATACTGTCCGTTTGCCTGCCCGCTTTTTTCCAGGCTTCAAAACCGCCTTTTAAATAACCGATAGTATTATCATAACCCACGCGGGCAAGCCTCGTTATTACTTCTTCTTCGCGGCCTTCATCCGTTATTAATAAAATTTCCTGTTTTATATCGGGAATTAAGGTGCCAACCCATGGCGCAAAGCTGCCGTCAATACCAATGTTAATAGAGTTAGGGATGAACCCTTTTGCAAAAGTTTGCGGGTCTCTTGTATCTAATACCAAAGCTCCTGTTTCGTTGGCCGCGGTTTCAAATGCATCGGGATCAAATGCATGCTGTCCTTTTTCAAGCACCTTATCAATGCTTTCATAGCCATGAATATTCATCATTACATTCAGCGGGAAATAAGCCGGTGGCGTAACAAGGCCTTTCGTAACGGCTTTTATAAATTCATCTTTCGCCATTGGCTGCAAAGCATAATTTACTTTTTTCTGATGGCCCAGCGTATCGGTTGTTTCCCTGCTCATATTCTTGCCGCAGGCGCTGCCGGCGCCGTGCGCAGGATACACAATAATATCATCATTGTCCGGATAAAAATTATCGAATCTCTTGAAACCATTTGTCAGAGCGGGTTCTGGCCCCTCTCCTTTGGAGAGGGGTTGGGGTGAGGTCAAACATTGAAATACAAGATTTTAAATTATTTAGTCGGACAACAATACAATAATATCA
>NZ_JASGEX010000116.1:0-33183 GCF_047606085.1 Parafilimonas sp. | reverse complement strand
TCGTGCATTGGTGCGCAATACATTCCTTCATGTATTTTATGTAATGCCCATGTTTATATTTTTAAAGTAAGCTTTGGAGCGATGGTTTGCATCAAGATAGCAGAAATATGCTGGCTCCGGCGGCGCCTCGTATTTATAGTAATATGCAGGTAATAAGATTCCATAAGAGCTGCATGATTTTTTAAACGCGCAACTGAAGAAATTAGACCTCTTGCATTAAACGATATTGACATGTGTTGAAAAATTGGTATGGAGAAAGGAACAACAGTTGATAGAAGATAGGGATGATATGGAAAAATATACCAAAGACAATCACCTGTGTGCAATTTCGTCGCTTAACAGGTGTGAAACGAAGCACATTTGAGAAAATGTGTTTTGTCATTAAAACCGTAAAGGCACAAAGGCGCAAGCACCCCAATCGTGGCAGGGAAGCCAAACTGTCTATAGAAGATCAATTACTAATGATGCTGATGTATTACCGGGAGTACCGTAATAATATGTGTATGTTATTCAGGAATTACTTACGCAGAAAGTGGCTTGTATTAATTATTGATACAGGATAATAAAATGCCGCCAACCCTTTTTCAAATAAAAGAGGCTGTCCTGATTTTTAAAGACAGCCTCTTTTATAAATTTAAGCGGCTTTAAATACCAGCGCCTAATTTTTTAAACTCTTTTTTAATTGCCGCGAATTTTTCCCTGAATGCCTCATAGCGTTCTTTACATGCCTGGTGCTTAATATCATCTTTCACCTCCTGCAGGCTTATATCTTCTTTTTTTGACAAAGCCGCCAGCTTCATTTTTGTTATATGCATTTCATGCCGCAGCACATCCAGGTCTTTTCGCAACTCTGAAAAATGTTGTTCGTAAAGCCTTAGCCGCTCCTCAACGTCTTTATTGCTGCTGTATGTTTTAAGCCAATGCGCATAATCATTAAAAATGCGCAATACATTAATATCGGCGTTCATTTCAGCAATCCAAAGCCTGTATTTTAAATGCAGGTGCATAACTGAAGCCATCGTTAGATTCATTTAAAAGTTTTTTGTTGTAAACTTATGCTAAACCCGGGCTGTTTTAATTATTGGATTTACTTTAAATGCGCCCGCAGCATCCAGGCCATTTTCTCATGTTTTTCCATTAAGCCCGTTATAAAATCTGCCGTACCTGCATCCTGCAATTTATCATTGAAATAATTGATGTGCTCCCGCAAATGAATAATGATTGTGTCGTGATCATTCAACAGCGATTTTATAAACCCTTCAGAAGTATTTGGTTCCACTGTTTCTTCCGTTAAATGCGTCAATTCAACGTATTCATGCAGCGTTGCTGATGCATAATGACCGAGCATACGAATGCGTTCTGCCACATCATCAATCATATCCTGCAAAGCTTCATACTGGCTTTCAAAATACAGGTGCATACTGTGAAAATCGGGCCCTTCCACATTCCAGTGAGCGCCTCTTGTTTTTGCGTACAATACAAATTCATCAGCCAAAATAGAATTTAACGCATGTGATACAGATGTGAGATGGTCTTGCGTTATTCCGATTGATGGTTCCATAATGTTTTGTTTTTAATTTTTCAATATAACTAAGGTATAAAAAAGTATTTGCCAGCTACTCAAAACGCCAATAAATGTAATTTTAATTAACCGGCAAGGCTAAATCTTTTTCCATTGCTTTTAACTCCGGCTCCGGCTGCAAAAGCTTTAAACATTTATTACAATCTTCTGCATTGCCGGGGATAAGATTATATCGCGGAAAAGATGGCCATTCTCTGCAAACTATGAGCGTGCATCTTCTTCCAGCATTTTTGTCTATTGATAAACATAATAACCGGCGGTATAACCGTTATCCAAATATGCAGGAAACAGATGGAGCGATAGCGTGACGACGCCGGTTTAAAGTAAGCCTTTCGTTTTTCACGGTTACAGGATTGCCATAAAACAAAAAGAGCCCTCAACTTTTGGGCTCTTTTTTAATACGGTTAATAAAGCTTACCACCTGCTGTTGCTATTACTGTAAGACGACCTTCTGCTGTTGTTATTGCTTCTTGGTCTTTCTTCGCGGGGTTTTGCAACAGTTACGCTGATGGTTCTGCCATCAACAGATGCGCCATGCAATTCTGCAATTGCTTTTTCAGCGGCAGCGTCGTCGGACATTTCAACAAAACCAAAACCACGGCTGCGGCTTGTGAATTTGTCGGTAATAATTTTTGCTGAAGAAACTTCTCCGTATTCTTCAAAATACTCTCTTAAGTCTTCATCCTGTACGTTGAAGCTTAAGTTTGAAACATAAATGTTCATGCTTTTCTATAAAATTTAATTAACTAAAAACTGAGAAAATAATATTGTAAATACTGAAGGATAACTATTAGCAGAAAAATCTGTAGCAGAAAATCTTGTGCAATTACTAACTATAAACTCAAATACAGCGCAAAGATACATTTAAAAAACAAAGTATCCTGTAATAAATATTTTATTTATAATTCTTAACAATAAGATAGTTTAAGACTGCCCCTGCAATAACTGCAGCGTTTTTGAAACAGAATAACCCGATTGTTCAAATGCTTTTTGAAATATAACAGGACTTACATTATATTTCTTTGACCAGTAAGCCACTTCCTTGGAATGATTGAAGTTGGCTTGAATATTATTGCTGATCTTTTCTTTTGGCTGTGTCATTAAAGTTTTATTGATAATGGTTTCAAATTACGTGCCTTTTATTGATAAAATTATTTTTTTACCTGCAGGTATTGTTGTAAAGCTTTTACATACTCTTCAAATGCATTAATGCCTTTTGCTGTTATTTTACACGTAGTATTTGGGTAATTATCTTTAAACTCTTTTATTACTTCAATATAACCGGCTTCTTTTAACTTTTGAACCTGCACACTTAAATTACCGGCAGTTGAGTTTGTTTTTTCTTTTAGAAAAGTAAACTCAGCCTGCTTTACGCTTATCAGCAAACTCATTACTGCAAGCCGTAATTGTGAGTGTAATATCGGGTCTAAATCTTTAAACATTTTTCCTACCTGTTTTATATCATCAGCCATACAAATTCTCTTCTTTAGCTATGTTGCAGTTTTCTAAAATGCGCTCTTAAAATAAGGCCTGGTATAAGCCATACAATAATTGCTGTGGCAGCCATCAACAAATAAATATTTGCGTTTTGAACAAAGAAAGAAGCAATGGCAATTAACATACACATAAGCCCGCACACAACCTGGTACCTGAATTTTGCAAGCATGCCTGTGATAAAACAGGCAAACGCGGTAAGAAATAAAATTATAGTAATGATGATATAGCCTGCATTTACAAAGTTTCCGCAAAGCGCTGCAAACGTAGTAAGAAAATAACCCACCCACACATAATCAATTGCTTCATCTGTAAAAATTTTTGCCTTTTTCTTTTTTTCTTCTTTGTATTGAACCCAGCCTTGTATAAAGAACACCGGCGTTAAAAGAAACAGCGGATGAAATGGGAAACGAATTATTTGGCTTTCAAAAAGCGAGGCAAGCAAGCAACATATAAAAATGCTTACACCATAAATAATGCCGCCCAGGCCGCTTTCATAAAAATAGCCTTTGGCTTCGTGTATCATACGGTTGATAAGCTTAAAGCTTTCTTCGCCCGACAGTTGCTTTTCTTTCATAGCAAGCTTTTATTGTGATTTATATTTTGCACGCAAGCTATAACCGGGAATTATCCAGGCAACGATCATAGCAGCAGGAATGCACAAAAACTGGTAATCATAATTTTTTATAAAGGTTGACAGGATGCATAAAACCCAGCAGGCAATGCCGCCATATATTAATGGCCTGTACTTGATGATAATGCCGGTTAAAAATACCGGCATTCCATAAACGGCTAATAATATATGAATGATGTATTTGAAATATTCACCCGATGTTAAAATGCCTATGAAAAAACAAAGCAGCAGCATTACAATTGCATACGTTATCCACACATAACCTATAATAGCATCAGTGTAAGTAAACACCTTCTGATTTCTGTTTTTTTTCTTTGTATAAAAAATCTGGTAAATAAAAACAGGAATAGTTACAAGCCACACAATATAGTGATATGCATAATTAAATACATGCAGTAAAACAAACTGTATAATACTTAATATAAAAACCAGCCATCCCCAAAGCAGGTACATAAAACCATCTTCGGCATACTTATCTTTTGCACGGTTTATCATGCTTTCTATAAGCTGAAGGCTTTGCCGGGGAGAGAAATCGTTTTCATTCATATCTGTAAAGTTGATTGGTTTGATAAGTTGAACAATTGATTAAGTTGATACAGATAGCCTGCCAACTTAATCAGCAAATCAACTCACTGATACGTTGCCAGAACTTTTTCACTTTGCTCCAGGCTCCAGTGCGGATACAAGGGTTTTACCTGTTCTGCTTTGGCCAGATCAACAGCTTTTTGCACCAACGGTTTTGCAGCATCCTTGCCACCGCCAAACTGTTCCGGCGTACCATATACACTCATGGCCTGCAAATATGCAGCGCGCGGATTATTCGGGTTTAACTGCATGGCTTTTTGCAAATCAGCAGCAGCCTGCGCTCCATACGTCATATAACGGCTTTGCGGATCAATGATCATTTGCTGTGTAGCCGCCATGTTGCGAACCGTTAATATTTCTGATTTAGCTTCGTTATCTTTTGCCACAGCATCTGCTTTATCTGCTGCTGCATTAATGCGCGTGGCAAGCGCATCAACCGTTTTATCAAGCTCGTTAACCTTTGCAGCTACAACACCTTTGTCGTCGGGAAAATACATCCAGCCGGTACGTGCCAATGCAATGCCCTGCCAGTAATAAGGCAGCCATTGTGTTTTTTCTGCATCGCCAATGCGCTGAAATGCTGCAGCAATGTTTTCATAATCGGCAACCGTTTTTGCCGAGTCGAATTTATCAAGCTGCTGTTGCATTGCGTTGGCGTATTTATCGCTTTGCGCCTGTGCCGCAACTGTACATATAATAGCTACGGCCAATAATAATTGTTTCATGGTTATTTGTTTTTAATTTTTTATTGTTACTGTTTTTTTATTGTGTTCATTAATGTTCATATAAACGGTTTTGATTTTTATTTAATAGACGTGAGTTAGGGATAAGCTTAGATTGCTATTTCAACCTCATCCCAACCCTTCTCCTTTGGAGAAGGGCAAGAAAAAAACATGATTTTTTGCATGTTTTATGAGTTTTAGGGCGTCGGAAGTCCTCTCCTTTGGAGAGGATTTAGGTGAGGTCTATCTGCAAGCTTTAAACATATCGCTTATCCCGAACTCACGTTAATAGTGAAATAATACACCCATGCAATGAAGAATATTTGTTCAGGAACTCTAAACCACAAATAGCTTATGCCATTGCCTGAATGATCTGCTTTTTCAAGGTTTACTTTTTTTATTGCAGCATAAATATTAGCAGGTAAAATCAGCAAAAAGAATACGATTAATAAAATACCTGTTATTCTTAATGATGAAGAAACAAGCAAGCCTATAGCAGCCAACACCTCTATTACACCTGTTAATAAAACAATTTGCTTTTTGGCTGGAATGAACGGCGGCATCATCATGGCCATACCTCCGGGAAATTTAAAATGACCCATAGCTGTAAAGGAAAGCATGGCAGACATAGCGATTCTTCCGCTTAAGTTAATATCAGCATTACCGGCTAATGCAGTTATACCAAGGCATAATGCAAAAACTGCAAGGAGAACAATTAATGGTTTCATAACTTATACCCTCAATTCCGAAAGGAAAATTTTTTGTTTCATTTTAACTCCCGTTAGGCCTGGAGCTTTTTTATAAATTATTATCAATTGCATCCTGGCTGCGGTCTATGCCCCAACTTAAAAAACAGCCAATGAAATAACTGCGATTTGCCGGCGGCATTACCGCCTGCCTGTTCAGGCCGTTATAAGAATAATTATACCCGTATATCTGCTTCTGGCCAAGCACATTGGTCGCGCTTGCAAACAGCACAATAAATGTTTTTGCATTTTTCTTTCCCAGGCTTGGCAAATATTCAGCGCTAATGCCCATACTGTTGTAATTGGGCGTACGGCCATGATCGTTTATTACATATTTATATGCTGAACTATTGAACAGGAAATTATAAAAAGGCCTGCCTGTGGCAAACGTGTATGTGGCATTAAAGCCGGCTTTCCATTTTGTTACAAACCTTTTTACCACAAGCGAAACGGTATGATGTGCGGCAAACGTTGGTTCAAGCAATTCTGGATAATTCAAATAATCCCTTTTTGTATCAAGATAAGAATAACTTATCCAGTAATCAACGTTTTTAAAGGTTGTTTTATCACGCAGGAATAATTCTGCGCCTTTTGCAAAACCGGTCCCGCTGTTGTTATAGGTTGGAAAAGTTTTTACAAGATCATGATATTTTTTATAAAATGCTTCAACGCGAAATATCCTGTTGTTAGCTGTTTTCTGATAATTGATGATGTAATGTGTGGCTCTTGTGTAGCCAAGATTAGTGCTGTAAAAAAGTTCATTGTTCAATGGCTTTTGATAGAAGATGCCATAAGCCAGGGAAACCTGCCCGCCTTCTCCTGTTTTGTAGGCCATCGAAACACGCGGCGCGATATTAGCCTGCTTTATTATGGATGAATATTCATAACGACCACCTATTTTTAAAGCAAGGTCATTCGCAACGTAAATGTCTGTTTCCGCAAAAACTGCGGCATAATTATCTCTTAAAGTATTGATGTAATTACTGTCAATGTTGATGTATTGATTAGGGCTATATCCATACCAGTATTCCCCGCCAAATCGTATGGCGCTTAAACCACCCAACCGTTTTTCAAACACTTCTTTAATTTGAAAAAGGTCCTGCCTGCTTTTTAAATGAAAGTTCTTGCTTATCCACGGCTGGTAATTGAATGTTTTATCGTTGTTGGAAGAGTCCTGCACCTGTTGCTGAATGTCATCCCGGTTGGTACTGTACGATAAACCCATGTTCATCTTCCAGACATTGTTTAAAGATTGGCGCCAACTAAGGTTGTTGTACCAGTTATGGTTGATGATGTTATAGGCATCTTTATAAATTGTACTATCAATATCAGGCCTGCGCAAACCAAGGTGGTTGTAATTAAAGGTTGTATAATATTTAATGATGCCGCCGTTTGTTTTTATGCGAAAGTTAGCATCACCGGAATGAAATTCCGGCATATCAAAATAATCAGGCGTTTGCTTTACAATTTTAAAATACACCCAGGGGTTGGCATAGCTATAATCAGCGCCCCATGAAAAATTTTTCTTTTTTGAAAGATGCTGAATGCCCCCGCCAACAACTATCGGCGAAACTATCGCATTGCCGGCGGTGCTGTCGGGAAAATCAATTGATTCAAGAATAACAGCAGAAGATAAAGCCTGGCCGTATAAAGCAGAGTAACCACCTGTAGAAAACACGGTTCCTTTAAACAGGAAAGGAGAGAAGCGGCCACGTGTTGCAATATCGGGAACGCTGGTATAGTATGGATTGTTTACTAAAGTGCCGTCAATAAATTGCTGGGTTTCTTCGCCGGTGCCGCCGCGCACAAACAATCCTTGCTGGTTGCCGACTTGCTGCGCTCCCGGTAATGTTTTTAAAGCAGCCGTAATATCTGCATTGGAACCTGCTGTTGTGGCAATATCAATGGAGTTAAGCACGGTTGCAGCACGTTTATTGTCGCCAGCTTCGAAGGAACCGGCAGTTACCGTTACAGCTTTCAGTTCATTAAATTTTGGCTTTAGTGAAATATTCATAGTTAAAGGATCGCCGTTTAAATCAACAGGTGCCTCATAGTTTTCAAAATCGTTGCTGATAATGGTTATAACATGCGTGCCTGTTTCTGTTGTTATAAAAATAAAATTGCCGGATGAATCAGAAGTGGCGCCATCATAAGAATCTTTTACTGTAATGCTGGCTGCGATAACCGGCTTGCCCTTATTATCTTTCAGATGACCGGATATTTTTGTTTGCCCCCTTGCATTCATTTCCAAAAACATCAGCATTATAATAAAAATGTTTTTCATTGTTGCTGCGCTTTTAAGCTATTTCTTAAACAAACATAAAGTAGTTTGTAATATAAACCAAATTATATTTTAAAATCTGCCTTCCTTTCAGGGTAAATAGCGGTTTGAGGCAGTTAAACAGATACTTTTTTATTTAAGATTTAAATAAGCTGGTTTTCCATCGGGCCCCCCCCCTGATTATAAAATGCCAAAAGAACGCAGTAACATGGCCTCTCCATAAATTTATATGCATTTCCCCCGCTGTTTCTCATAAAAAAACTGCAGGTTAGTATTATATTTACGGGGAACGGTAAACTAACAGCTATGAAAAAAATATTTCTTTTCAGCCTTATGCTGATTACTTGCATTTGCAAAGCGCAAACCTTCCGGATAAGCGTTGCTGATTCATTAAAACAGCCTGTGCTTGATGGCCGTTTATTATTGCTGCTTTCAAAGAATGATAAAGCGGAGCCCCGCTTCCAGGTAAATGATGCTGCCTCAACCCAACTGGTTTTTGGTATTACTGTTGACCAATGGCAGCCGGGTGGCGATCAGCTTATTGATATGCATGCTTTTGGCTATCCCCTGGAACGATTAAGCGATGTGCCGGCAGGAGAATATTACGTGCAGGTTTTATTACATAAATATGAAACCTTTCACCTGCAAACAGGGCAAACCGTAAAGCTGCCGATGGACCGGGGTGAAGGCCAGCACTGGAACCTTGCTCCGGGCAATATTTATTCAACACCCGTGAAGATTTATTTCGATCCTAAAACCTCCAATGAAGTGCATTTGGTGATTAATAATATCATTCCGCCCATTAATGAACCGGAAGACACAAGATATGTAAAGCATATAAAAATCCAAAGCAAACTGTTAACTGAATTCTGGGGCAGGCCTATGTACCTTGGCGCACATATTCTGTTACCTGAAGGTTTTGATGAACATCCCAATGTGCATTACCCGCTTGCTATTTTTCATGGGCATTTTCCTGAAGATATCAGCGATTTCCGCACTGTTCCACCGGATGAAAATTTAAAGCCTGATACCAGCGCACGTTTTCGCATTTCAGGTTATAATAAAATTGTCCAGGAAGAAGATTATAAGTTTTACAAATTGTGGACAGGCAAGCATTTTCCACGTGTTTTGGTGGTTGAAATACAACATGCCAATCCTTATTATGATGATTCGTATGCTGTAAATTCAGCCAATCTTGGCCCTTATGGCGATGCTATTACATACGAGCTCATTCCTGAAATTGAAAAACGTTTTCGCGGCATTGGCAAAGGCTGGGCAAGGTTTATGTATGGCGGTTCTACAGGCGGCTGGGAAGTGCTGGCAGCACAGGTTTTTTATCCTGATGAATACAACGGTTGCTATGCTGCCTGTCCCGACCCGATTGATTTTCATCATTACACGACCATTGATATTTACAACAACCGGAACGCTTATTATGTTGAAAGTGATTTTAAGCAAACACCAAGGCCCGGCATGCGGGATTATCTTGGGCACGTAAGCGCAACCATTCAGCAAATGAACCAGCGTGAACTGGCACTTGGCACCAACAGTCGCAGTGGCGACCAGTTTGATATTTGGGAAGCTGTTTTTTCACCCATGGGCGAAGATGGTTATCCGAAAAGAATTTTTGATAAATACACAGGCGCCATTGATTCATCGGTTGCTGCTTACTGGAAAGAGCATTATGATCTTACACAGATTATTCAAAGAGACTGGCCTAAGATTGGCAATAAATTAAAAGGCAAAATCCATATTTATGTTGGCGATATGGATACCTATTATCTAAACAACGCTGTGTATGCTGCCGAAGACATGCTGAAGCAAATGCAGCATCCCTCCTGTAGTTGTGAAGTAGATTATGGCGACCGCGCCGAACACTGCTGGAATGGCGATCATACGCAACCTAACTACCTCAGCCGGTTGCATTATAACCAGATGTTTATTACCAGATGGGCAGAAGAGGTTAAAACAAGAGCGCCCAGAGACGCGGATTTAACATCATGGCGGTATTAACCTTATGCTTCTTAATCCATCTTTTTAAATAGTTTTTACAGCAATTACAGGCTATTGTTATCGTGGTGTTATAAACATCATCCGGACTAATCCTTTTACAATATACTGCATCTTACTACATAAAAAGAATGTAAAAACAATCAATATGAAAAAGATAACAATTATAATTCTGTCATGCATACTTACTACAGGTGCAGCTTCTGCGCAAAAGGGCGTTGCAAGGCCGGCGCCGCGGGTAATTTATTATTCCACGCCTTATTATTACAGCCCATTCTGGAACCCCTATTTTTACGGAGGTTTTGGTTATAACTGGTATGGCAGGCCCGGTTATTACAATCATTCTACCAAGATGCAAAAGCAGATACAGGATATTGAAAATGACTATAAAGACCGTATTGAATCTGTAAGATCTGATGATAGTTTAAGCGGAAAAGAAAGAAGGCAAAAAATTCGTGCGCTAAAACATGACCGGGATAAGGAAATTGCGGATTTTAAAAAGAATTATTACAAAAAGTTTGAAAATTAGCCAATAGTTTAAGGTAAAGAATTTTAATAAAAAGCGGCTTGAAGCATTGCATTATCAAGCCGCTTTTTAAATAAATGAAACCGAGCATGATAATTTTCTCACACAAGGGGAATGTACATAGCGAGGTTCCATGAGACCATTGAAAAATCAAACTTGTACGAATGAAAATTAACGCTGTTTAATTTTTTTCACCTTCCAGCCATTTAATAAGCTCATCACGGGTTTTGCCCGTTTTCTGCTGAATACGGCCCCATAGCTCATCATCTTTTCCATCTTCGCGTTTCAAATCATCATCATTAAGATCAGCAAAGGCCTGCTTTAATTTCCCTTTCCATTCATTCCATAAACCTTTAATTTCAAGTTTATCCATAAAAAAAGTTTTTGGGTGAATAATACAAACTTAATTACCATAACTATACCAAAGCAATCTATTGGGCGCATTTCAAATTTTCGCCTCATACGCGGCATTTCGGTCGGTGTCTCACCGACCGGTAGCGGATTCTACAGGTGGGTGTCACCATCATAGCCGTCAACTTAAGCCCGAAGGGCTCAAACCCTACCTGCCGGCAGGCAGGGTTTGAATAGCCGTGAGTGAAACTCGCGGTAAAAATGTCGAAATTTTTGTTGAACCCTTGCAGGTTTCAATATCAAAACTTTTCATTTGTCCACCGGTTGCACCGATGGCTATTCAAATTAAACCCCATTCGGGTATTTTATAGCTCATATTTCTTAAGTTGACGGCTATGGTGTCACCATCCACCGGCGAAAATTATATATACACCTATTTTAATGATTTCATTTTCAATGTGGTGTATACTGCTTTTGTTGCGCCGCGGAGCAGGGTGAATTTGAAATACACCCAATCTATACGTATGACTTGAGAAGATAAAATAAGTTCTAATTTATCGTTGCGGCATGTATAAATTGAAACCGTTAAAAATAGCCGCTTTGTAAAATTAACCGGAGAACCTGAAAGACGCTTAACTTTGATGTGATGGGAATCTGGAGACAAATACAGGAGTACCTGTTTATAAGGAAGCGTGATCCCAATGCACCTAAGAATACTTATATTAAGATGATGCACGGCATGAACAGGATTTCATTGCTGTTATTTCTGATTTGTCTTATAATTATGTTGGTAAAATTCATTTTTATTCCTTTATTCCGCTAAACCTGCGGTTCATTTTTTTTATGCTTGGACATTGAAAAATTGATTGGCAGCCAAATCAGAATATGCTAATTTCAATTGGTTGTGTCCCTTCCGCTTAATTCATATGGCTTACGACGCTTTAAAAAAACATAATTTTTATAGCACTCCTCAATATAATATCCCAGCTCAAGATCGTTCATTAGCTGCAAGTCTTCATAAGATGGCCGGTAGAAGTTCATAAAACGATCCAGCTCTGTGCTGTCAAGTTTGGTTAGTTTTTTTACAAGCGCTTTTGAGTAACGATGATCTATGTATTTATCCTGCTCATCCTGTACCAATCTTTGTTGAAAAGACAACATTTGTCTATTTCGCCTGAAGCGGAACGCATTAATGATTTCATCCAGGTCCAGCGCGGCTGTCACGCTGCCGGGAACATAAGATTGAGCGCTTGGTGTACTTTGCGAAAAACGGATGCTTGGCTTGCGGTAATTAAAAGCTTTTGCATAAGTTTCCCTGTTGGTAACCGAATCAAAACGGTAATCTTTTGTTTCCACTTTTACTTCGGGCAGCCATTTTACATCAACTAATAATGCTATATCGAAATTTTGCGGGTGTGTGATGGTATCTGCCGGATATTTTTGAGTTTGTTTATTTAAGTAACTAAACCAGATAGAATCGCTTTTTCCAACATAAATTGAATAACGGCCAAGGGAATCGCTTATTACATGCCTGCCTTGCGCCGTTTGCACCGTTACCGCCGTTAGGGGCACCTTGCTGTAATAGTCTGAAACAGTGCCGCTTATAACAACCTGGCTTTGACCGGCAATTGTTAGCAATAATAAAAGACAAGTAAAATAAAGTGTTGGTTTCAATCAATTATGTTGAGGTGTAATATTACAATGAGAATAAAAAAGAATAGCAAAATCAAAAGTTAAAGCTGGCTTACCTGCCCATATAAACCATCAATATTTGCACATCGCTTGGATTTACGCCTGATATGCGGCTTGCCTGCCCAAGTGTTCTGGGCTTTATTTTTTTGAATTTTTGCAAAGCCTCGGCGCTCAGGGCAGATAGCTTATCGTAATTAAAGCTTTCAGGAATTAAAGAGTTTTCCATAGTTGCCATGCGTTGTGCCAATTCCTGCTCCTTTTCAATATAACGTTCATATTTAACCTGTATCTCCGCCTGTTCAACAGCTTCCTGTGAGAATGATTGCAGCTTTTCCTTCAGCGAAGGAATTTCATGTATCATTTCTGATAGTTTAACATCCGGCCGGAGCAACAGCCGGATCGCTTTCTGCTTTTCATCTGTTGGAGCAGAATTAATCTTTTGAAGATAAATGTTTGCTTCAGCAGGCTGCAATGAAAAAGATTGAAGAACAGATTTAATTTCTGTTACGCCCCTCTGTTTAGCCAGCACCAATTCCATTCTTTCCTGGCCGGCCAATCCCAACCTGAAACTCTTTTCTGTTAAACGCAGGTCGGCGTTATCCTGGCGCAGAAGTGTTCTAAACTCGGCCCGGCTGGTAAACATACGGTAGGGCTCTTCTGTTCCCTTGCTGATAAGGTCATCAATCAAAACGCCAATATACGCTTCGTCCCTGTTTAATATAAGAGGCTCATTTTCAATAACTTTTTGATGAGCATTTATGCCGGCCATTAATCCCTGACCGGCGGCTTCTTCGTAACCGGTAGTGCCGTTTATCTGGCCGGCAAAGAAAAGATTGTCAATAATTTTTGTTTCAAGCGAATGTTTTAACTGGGTTGGCGGGAAATAGTCATATTCTATTGCATATCCGGGCCTGAACATTTTGGCCTTCTCAAACCCTGGCATTTTACGAATGGCTTCATATTGAATATCTTCCGGCAAAGAGGTGGAAAATCCGTTTACATAAACCTCCACCGTATTGAATCCTTCCGGTTCTACAAATATTTGGTGCCGGTCACGTTCGGCAAAGCGGTTTATTTTGTCCTCAATGCTTGGGCAGTACCGCGGGCCGGCGCCTTCTATGCGGCCGCAAAACATCGGGCTCCGGTCAAACCCCTTTTTTAAAGTTTCATGAACCTCGGTATTGGTGTAGGTTATATGGCAAGGCAATTGTTCTGAAGCTTTTATTGTAGCAACGGGCAGAAAAGAAAAACCGGTTATTTCCCTATCACCCTGCTGAACTTCCATTGTTTCATAATTAAGGCTCCTGCCATCAATACGCGGCGGCGTTCCTGTTTTAAGCCTGTCGCTTTCAAAACCAAGTTTCACCAATTGTTCTGTTATGCCTGTAGCTTTCTTTTCCGATATTCTCCCACCGCTAAAATTCTTTTCTCCTATATGAATAATGCCGTTTAGAAAGGTTCCGCTGGTTATTACTACGGTTTTAGATGAAATATGATGCCCCAAACCCGTAATTACCCCGTTTACCCTGTTATCTTTTATAAGAAGCCCATTTACAGTATCTTGGTAGAAATCCACATTTTTTGTTTGTTCAAGCATGGTTCGCCAGGTTAAGGCAAAAAGCATCCGGTCGCTCTGCGCCCTCGGGCTCCACATGGCAGGCCCTTTGCTCTTGTTCAGCATCCTGAACTGAACCAGGCTTTTATCGGTAACAATGCCGCTATATCCGCCTAAAGCGTCAATCTCCCGAACAATCTGGCCTTTGGCAATACCACCCATAGCAGGATTACAGCTCATTTGAGCAATAGTTTGCATATTCATAGTAATCAGCAGCACCTTACTGCCCATGTTGGCGGCAGCTGCAGCAGCTTCACAACCGGCATGCCCGGCGCCAATAACAATTACGTCATATTCTGGAAACATCTTACAAAGATAGATGCAGCATTTTTCACGTGGAACATTTTAGGAGAGCCTTTAATTTTCTAATAGCAAGAGTTTAACCTTATTGGGAGCAAGCAAAATCTTCAACCAAAAATGTATTTCCGTTTTTGTATTTAGCTATCGAAATGCCGGTATTAACAAAAGAAGAATTCAGTAAGGCCTTCCGGTGACCAAGATTGTCAACATTTATGTCGAGGTACAGCATAATAAGCATAAATAGCGGGTCTGTATCCCCACCGCCATAGCTTATATTCTCCCCACCGCAATTTTTAAACCCGAATTTTTTGAATCGGTCAACAAAGCTTTCTCCGTTCGTAGAATTATGAGAAGGATTAGCATTTGAAACGGTGATATCTCTTGCATGGAATTCAGACATCCTAACCAATACAGGGTTCAATTGCAAAAGCGTTAATGAAGGGCTTCCTTTTAAATCATTTTCAAGCGAATTCAGATTACTGCCCCTTAACTGAGGATATATTTTCACTATAGGCATTATTGCATTTTCAAAAAACGAACGGGGATTTTTACGGCTATAATTTACCCAATATAAAAATTCTTTCTCCAGCCGGGACAAGCTGCTATAGCCTGGTTGGTTTTCATTCCATTGCAGTATAGTCTGGTCATTCATTTGGGGTTTTGGAATTTCGGTTTGCGGAAACATCAGGGTTTTCTGGCTTTTACAGGAAAGTGCAGCCAATAAAAGAAAAATGCTAAGAATTTGCTTCACGTGAAACATTAAACTGATTTAGATAAAGATTTTCCTTTCCCCGCATTTGTTCTTTTTGAATCTTAGTTTTATCCTTATATCCGCAAAGATGCAATGCGCCGTGAATCATAACTCGTAAAAGCTCATTTTGGTATTCTGCTTCAAAGGTTTTAGCATTCTCTTTAATTCTTTCAACGCTTAAATATATTTCGCCCAATATGGGTTCTCCTTCTTTGGAAAAAGGGAAAGTTATTACGTCTGTTAAGGTATCATGGTTTAAGTATTGCCTGTTTATTTCCAGAAGATAGTTATCTGAGCAAAAAATATAGTTAAGTCGCGCCAAATTTGCACCTTCATGCCTGAACAAAGAAAGCAATACGGCTTTTACCCGGGCTCTGTTTTTTATATTGGCAGCCTTATCTGCCCCATAGAAGTATATTTTATTCATTTTGTTTCAGATTTCGTAAAGCTAATTAAGCAAACAGCCAATAGTTTTGTAAATATTTTTGAATTATGAAGTTATCTGATTTACGCCTGGGCCAAAAAGCCAGTATTGTTGATTTTTCAAAAAGTGAAATATCAATCAAGCTTATGGAAATGGGCCTGATACCGGGCGAAGTTATTTATATTGAAAAATTTGCCCCTTTTGGAGGCCCTATCTCTATTGCTGTTGCCGGCTACAGCCTTAGTCTTCGTTTAAACGAAGCGGAGCATATTTCCGTTGAAGTTTTATAAAAGAAACAAACCTGTTAATGAACATTGGCCTTTTATTCGGTTCCTTTAATCCAATTCATACCGGCCATTTAATTATTGCCAGCACCGTTTTAAATACTTTGCCGTTATCTAAAATATGGTTTGTTGTTTCACCCCAAAACCCCTTAAAAGAAAATAAAGCATTATTGGATGCAGAAAAGCGTTTACTGCTTGTAGAGCGTGCAATAGAAAAAGATCCCAGGTTTTTGGTTTCCAATGCAGAGTTTAATTTACCCCTTCCTTCCTACACAATAGATACCCTTTCTCATTTTGAGCAACAATATGCCGAATATTCATTTTATGTCCTTATAGGTTCAGATAGTTTTTTGCAATTGAACCAGTGGAAAAACGGCAACCTGCTTCTAAAAAAACAGATTATTGTATATGAACGCCCGGGTTATGCAATATCCGAATCTGCACTATCTCCAAATATCATTTTGGTTAAATCCCCATTGCTGAATATTTCAGCTACGGCTATCCGCTCTTTAATAAAAGAAGGAAAAAGTATAAAATATCTTGTTCCTGAAAATGTTTTGCAATTAATCGAGAGGTTCTATAAATGATAATAATTTACGGCAATACCTATTAAAAGGCAAAAAAGCGGGATGAACTGGGGGCGTATCCTGGTAAATGCAAGTAAACAAAATGTACCAACAATAACCGTAATATTTGCAAAGGGAATAACCGAACCCACCGTAATGTCCACAGAAATATCTTTCATTAAAAAAATAGTCGAGCCCGTCATAATACCAACCACGGCGGCGTTAATGCCCTCAAGCGACCGGTAAATAACCGCATACTTTTTAAGGTTTTGCCATACAGGAAAGAAAAATAAAACAAGCAAAAAGCTTGGCAGAAAAAGTGCAATAGAACCAATAGCACAGCCAAGCAACTGCATCTGAATACCTCCCCTTTTCAGGGCAGAGCCGCCCATATAAGCACCTATGGAAAATACCGGTCCTGGTATAGCCCGCACCATCCCGGAGCCAGTTAAAAAATCGTCTTTATCTATCCGCAGCGCACCAGGATTTTTTTCTTCCATTCTCTCCGTTGATGGACGGGTAACGTATTGCTGGTACATCATAGGTATCAACACATCACCGCCGCCAAACACTAAGCTTCCAAAACGATAGAAGTTTTCAAACAGATTATAAGGCCCGCGGTTTGGCCAGTTGTCTTTACGCGCCGTTTCGCTCACATATCCGGCCAAAGCTAAAACTGCCAGGAAAATAAGGATGTTCGCCCAATTTATTTTTTTGGGCGGAATACCCTTTTGCAGAATACGTTTGCTGCTGAAATTTGTGGCAATGCCACCCGCAACAATTAAGGCAGGAAACGACCAGGGCGTTTTAAAAAGAAAGAAGCTTATTGCTGATGCAACTATTGCAATTACAATGGTAATAGTATTGTTAACCGCAACTTTTGCCATTTTATAAGCCGAATAAGCAATAAAGCCAACCGACATAGGCTGTATGAATTTAAAAATACCTGCCACCCTTTCTTTGTCTCCTATATACTCTACCAGAAATGACAGGGCTCCCATAATAATACTCGCCGGCGTTATCCAGATCAACAAGGTGAGGGCGGCAAGCGGCACACCTCCCCGCTTATACCCAATCAGGGTAAGCGTTTGGGTGGAAGAGGCACCGGGCAGCATCTGGCAGAAAGCATTGTATTCAAGCAGTTCCTGTTCTGTAATATCGTGGCGGCGGTTAACAAAGTTTTTTATCATCATTCCAAAATGTCCCTGGGGACCGCCAAAAGCCCCTATGCTGTGAAACAATACCGCTTTGAGGAACCTGATATGCCGGTAAACTGTCAATGGTAATTATTTAACTATTTGATTTTTAATTGTTTAGTTGACATAAATCCTTTCACAATCACGATAACGAAAAATTGTAGTTGGAAAGAACTATACCGGTAAAAATTTATTTTTTTAACCCTATTTCTTTTAAACGTTCGTCAAGATATTCACCAGCGGTAATATCCTGATATGTTTTTGGATGCACAGCATCAATACATTCATCCAGGCAGGCAAGGCTCATGTTGCTTCGCGGGTGTAAAAAGAAAGGCATGGAAAACCTGCTTGTATGCCATAATTCCTTCGGCGGGTTTACAACGCGGTGCGTTGTGCTTTTTAGTTTATTGTTGGTTAAGCGTTGCAGCATGTCGCCCACATTCACCACAATCTGTTCGGGCAGCGATGTTACACCAACCCATTCCCCTTGCTTTGTAAGAATCTGCAGGCCATCAGCGGATGCGCCTACAAGCAGGGTTATAAGGTTAATATCTTCATGTTGCTCAGAACGGATGGCAGATTCAGGTTCCTGTGTTATTGGCGGATAATGGATGCAACGCAAAATGGAATTACCGTCTTTAATATACTCATCAAAATAATATTCAGGCAAATGCAGGTATAAAGCAATGGCGCTTAGCAATGCTGAACCGCTTTCTTCAAAATGGCGGTAAACATTGTACAGGATTGATTTAAAGGCTGGTAATTCTTTTACATAAATATTTTCGGGATATGCTTCGCTTACAAACTCCCTATTTTCAACCGTTTGCCCAAACTGGAAAAACTCTTTCAAATCGGGCGCCTCACTGCCTTTTGCATGCTCCTTTCCAAAACTGGTATATCCACGCTGACCCGCAAGCCCTTCAATCTCATACGCTTTTTTCTTTTGAAGCGGAAGCGAGAAAAAACGCTGCACTTCATTATACAACTCTTTAATAAGCGCATCGGGAATGCCATGATTTTTTACAGATACAAAACCCATTGTTTCGTAAGCCTTTCCAAGCGCATTTACAAACGCCAGTTTTTTCTCTGTATCGCCGCTTAAAAAATCTGCCAGGTTAACTACAGGAATTGTTTCCATTATAGCAAGTTTGATGGAGTGGCAAAATACAAAACCTTATGAAGTTTTTGCATGCCCAAAATCAAAAATCATTTATACTTTAAAAAAAGAACCCCGCTGAAATCAGCAAGGGTTCCGTTTAGTCCCAACCTTAACCGAGTTTATAAAGAAAGCCTTTCAAAAAAAGCAGATGTTATATCTGTGATGTTCACTGAAGCTTTCACTTTTTTAACTTCTTCCACTTTAGCTTCAATTTTTTTTGCCGGGGAATCTATCGTTTCGCCGGGTTGCCTGTAATGATACCTGGCAGAATCGGGTGGTACAGGCGGCGCCGGCGGCTCAACATTATCATTGTTGTTGTCTTCTTCATTTGGGTGGGCGCGTTCCAGTCCTTCAGCAGTCATTACATATTCCACATCATGATCCCAGTTATAACCCTCATCATCATTTCTCCAATACCAGTCATCCACATCTCCGCCAAGCTCTATATGTACATCATTTCCCCAACCCACGCCATTGGTTACAATTATTCTTTTTCCTACCGGCACATATACGGTTACATACACTGACTGATTACGGAATTTCTCATTCTTTGTAATAGGAATACCACGGTCAAAAAATAAAGTTGAATCCTGCTGATTTATATTAAGGGTTATTTTATCGGCCCTGTTTTGCGCCAGTTGTTTGCTTGAACCATAAGCCAGCTTAAGCATTTTAACCTGGAAGCTATCATTTCCCGATTTTAAAATACGGAGGTGAATATTTCTGACGAAGGCCGTGTCTTCATCCAAAGAAGCAAATGGCTCAAAGTGAAAGAAACTGCTGTTGAAATAATACCGGTAATTTTTGGCATATTTAACTTCCAACTTATTAACCCCGGCATTTGAAATAGCAACTGGCTCTTCCGTGGGTGTATTGTGATAAGAAAAATCATTTCGTAATGATGCAAGCAGCCCGATGAAACAAATCCAGCCCAGTATCCACATGGCAGAAAACCCAAAACGCATCACATTGCTGTTGCTCTTTGTTTTGGATATCTTTCTTATTATCCAGGTTATAATGCCGATTACCGGGACCCAGATAAAGAAAATATAAGCGCCCCATACCAGAACGCTCTGCCATCCTTCATCTATAATATATGGCTTAAAAGGAAGCAACCCTGTTACTGCAATACCAACGGCGAATAAAGCCCCGATAATGCTAAGCAAAACGATTGCCAGAATGAAGTAAACGACTATCTTAACAATTAAACCTATGATGTTACCCAGTGTGCTGCCGCTTTTACGAACCGTTGTTCCCGCCTCGGCAGAAAACTGCCTGCCACGCTTTCCTATTTCATTTCCTACCTTTACGGCCTTGTCGCCCACTTCTTTTCCAAACTCCCGGGCACGTTCGCCAAAACCTTCCATGTCTTTTTGAATGGTGTTCTTTATACTGTTCAAATCTACTTTTTCGCCTTTCATTTCAAGCTTGTCTGAAGTGCTCACGGCTTCAGGAATTATCAGCCAGAGAATAATATATATCAATACTGCGCCCGGGCTAAAAGACAGGTTAATAAAGTTTGGAAAATTGAATGCGCCCCAGTGATTCCAGTTTGTAACAAAAGATAAAAAAGGAACGATAAATAACAATCTTGGGATCCATACGCTTACCCCAAAATAGGAGGCAAGCCCGCCACAAACGCCGCCAATTATTTTATTATCGGGGTCGCGAAAAAGGCGCTTGCGGTAAGAACCAATTTTTTCAGAGGCAGAACTGGGTATGGCCACCCATAATATTAAATACACAATAAAACCAAAGCCAAAGCCCATGGTGAAAATGATGAACAGGATACGCACCACCAGCTTATCTATCCCGAAATAATTGGCAAGCCCGGCGCAAACGCCACCAATAAACTTATTGTTCTCATCCCGGTAAAATCTTTCCGGGCGGATAGAACCCTGCGGCTGACTACTTTCATTTGAAGTGAACGTTTTTTCTTCAGCACCTTCGGCCTTACTTCCATGGAAATCAGCATCCTGCGCTTCAAAATCTTCAGGGCGGCCAATACTGTGCATGATGGTATCTACATCCGCATCAGTGATGCAAGGCTGGCCTTTTTTTAACAGTTCACTGAATAATTCGCCTATACGGCCTTCTATATCATTTATTATTTCATCCCGGCCCTCCTCATTTGCAAAGAACTGCCTCAGGCTTTCTATATATCGCTTAAGCATTTCATAGGCTGTCTCCTCAATGGGGATTACCCGGCCCTGAAAATTTATATTGATTACCTTTTTCATTTTACTTTTTAGTTTATTGATTATTGTTGGGTATTTGTTCAGACGGAACAGTTTCATTCTCCTGGGTTGTAAGCTTTTGCACTGCTTCTGCCAGCTCCTTCCAGGTGCGTTCTAACTCGGCATAAAACTGCAGTCCCTGATCTGTCATTAAAAAATATTTTCGCGGCGGCCCGGAATTACTTTCCACCCAGCGATAGGTAAGGTAACCAGCATTTTTCAACCTGGTTAATAAAGGGTAAAGTGTACCTTCCAAAATTTGCAGGTTTGCACCCTTCATTTTATCAACAATATCACTCGGGTAAACCTCACCTTGTTTTATAATTGATAAAATACAAAACTCCAGTACACCTTTTCTCATCTGGCTTTGCGTATTCTGAATATCCATACAAGAGTTTTTAATAATTGATAAGACAAATCTATAAAATATTTTAATACTATGCAATACACACTACCAAGTTTTTAAAGGTAATCATCATAACAAATTAATAGTTATTGCCTAAAACATTGACTTTCAAGCAAAAAAAATTAATACGAAGTTTTTAAATTGTGACAAGCGGCAAATAAATATGATAGAAAATGGTGAGCTTATTTATTCCGGGCATCCGTTATGCTGTCAAGCAGAGCAAAACTATGCTGGTTGGCCTCATTATCCATCGAATTGGCTATTCCCTTTTTTTCTGCGGCGGTGAGGTGAAAGCTTAACGATGCAGATATGGTGTTTGGCAAAGCTTCATAGCTGAAAGATGTTTTATAAAGGCTTGGCCCGTAAGCATCGAGCATATAATTGACCTCATCCTTTTCATAGTAATCCTGGATATTAAACCAATTATTTTGCAACACAAAAACAGGCTTGGTTATTAAACCGGAAATCGAGCTTACCTGGTATGGGCGCGACCAGTTTTCACCGGGCCGGTCTCTTATTTCTACCAAAACAACCTTGGACGTGTTTTCCTTAAGCCAGTTCTGAAAAAAATTGATGAACCTTAAACTGGTTTCATGCCCAAAATTATCCCGCAGCCCGCCATCCATTATATCAATTTCAGGTTTGGCGGGCAACTCAACATTTGGCAACACAAAAGGAAAAGTTGCATTCATTCTTACAACAGTAAGAAAACGCGTGTTGCCCGGATTTTGCGCTGCAAAAAACGACTGGTAATCCACCCCGTCAATTTCATACTGGCTTAAATTGTTCTGCCTGTTGCGGGCCTGCATCATAAACCTCGCAGGCTTAGTTGCTATAAGCATCTTGCGGCCGTCCCTTGTAATAGCTGTATTAAAAATCATTGATGGAATAAGCGCTTCGCTTTCAGGTTGCTCGTAATCTTTAAGTCTTTTATTAAGTATTCCACGGGTATTAGCATTCAGTTGCTGTTCAAATGCGTAGCCACGATCGCGTATGAAGGAATTGCCATCAAGCGTAAATTTTCCAAAAGGCCCAATCATATCCCGTGCAACCAAAGAGGTAAAAACCGGATTTAGAAGGTCTTTACAAATATTGTCAATATATTTCCTTTGCTGAAGCGAGGATATTTTTCCTTCCTGCTTTTGTAGATACAGCTCCCTGAAATACGCCGCCCCTATCATGCCACCGGAAGACCCGGTAATAAGGGCACACTGCGAAAAAAATTTACCCCCGGTTAGTGTATCAAGCCTCGTTAAAACATTCATGGTAAATGCGGCGCTACGATTGCCGCCGCCGCTTACATCAAGTATAAACATCACCGGTTTTACATCTGTTTGCCTGGCTTTCCAGTTATTCAACATTTTAATAAATGCAACACTGTCTTTCAGCACATCTGCTTTATTGCATAAAACCGAAAGAGCGTCTTTATTATATACAGGTACCTGCCTTGTTTCATAATTTAATCCATACGCCTTGTTTCGCGGATCAATAAACCGTTGAATAAACATCCAGTTCACCAATACATAAATGAGCAAAACCACCGGCGTGCCCCAGCTTCCGAGAAAAAGCGACAGTGCACCGGCAACGGCGATTAATATGGTAAAGAATAAGGTTATGCTGGCTGCCGCCGGTATTTGCAGGTAATGGTTTTCTGCAAACAAGCCTATCAATATCAAACATATAAATGCAAAAAAAACGGCCTTTACAGCAGCTACGTGGTGCCGCTTGAAAATTGAATTGATAAAATCTTCGCTGTAGTGTTTTACATTTCTCGGTTTGCGCAGGCCCAGCATAGCGCTTAGGAAAAAATCAACGCGCATCTCTCCTTTTTCTACGCGTGATCGTTTTATCATTCTTGATGCACGTTCATACTTTTCATTTGCTTCCGTAAAATCGGTGGCCATTTTACGGAATATCTTCCTGTCAGCCCCAAAGAAATACCCAAAAGCAAGCACAAGCGCCAGCATAAACCCGCCAAAAAACCCGCCTGTAAGCGAAAAAATCTCAAGGGTGGATGAAAGCTCTTCTGTACGCTGGTAATCTATTGCATAAAAAAAATAGCAAAGCAAAAAAACAATGGGAATTATGGCGTTGTTAATGCAAAACTTCAAGAATGGTTGCGATGTTGTAGCAAGGAATTTAATATGCCGGCTATGCAAAATAAAGGTTGTGATATTCCAGCTCATAATATAGGCGCCCACCGCAAAGCCCACAAAAGAAGCGCTTAATGCGCTTACCTGTCCTAAATACTCAGGCGCCAGCATTAAAGTATCTGCACCATAAGGTTTTAAAAAATGCCCGCTGATAGTAGCAAACAAAATTGTCCAAAACAGCAGCAATATCTGGTACCGGCGAAAATGCAGGAACAATAGTTGTACAGGCAGGGAATAAAAAAAACCGGTAAAATATCTTTTCATGTACTGCTTATGCTTAAACAATCAAAAAACAGGTTGATAAATACAACGGCTGTTTAATGAAGATAGAAATATTGCAGAGTTTGCAAAAACGGTTGCATAAAAATGATCGTTTATCAGCCAAGCTTTATCTTTTCTTAAACACAGGAACGGTGCTGCAAGGCTCTCCATACATTATGCTTTTTGCGTATGGCAGCAGCCTGGCGGTTATTTTTAAGTAGGCGCTGTCCGGAATAGGTGTTTCGCCGCAGCCTTTTATTACAACCCGCTTATCCTTATACACTTCAGCATCCATAGCGTCTATATTATTCAATAACAGCGTTTCAATAAGTTTTTCTTCACTCCCCAAAACAATATTTTTCGCAACCGGCTGCAGGTAAGTGGCCGCAAGCATATAAGCCCAAACGGGTATAATGGCGTCGGCAGAACAAATAATGGCCACATTACTGTTTTCAAACTGCTGCCAGCCGGTATGCTTTAGTGCTTCGCGAAAATCCTTTTCCCGTATAATCAAACCACGAAACAAATATGCTTTCAGATCGAAAACCTTTATCGTTCCTTTCGGATAAAAATCTTCCAGGTTAACTGTAATGAGCCCGCTGGCTTCCACCCTGTTTATGATCAATTCCCCTGTTTCCATATTTATTTGTTTGCAGCAAATTTACAATACACTTTTCCCACAAAAAACAAAGGCCGCCCGATAAGGCAGCCTTTTAAAAAATCTTTCCATTTATCAATAGAATTTAGAACGGTAATCTTTTACATCAGCCGCTTTGCGCAAAGCAGTAACTGCCTGCGAGGCCTGCTGTTTAAGCATTTGTTCTGTTTGCTGTTTTTCTGCTTCTGCGCCCTGGCCTGCATTAGAAACACCGGAAACGCCGCCTGAGCTTATGGCAAAAACGCCCATTTGCCCTGCAACAGGAGCGCTTATTTTATTTAAGAGCTGTTTATTAAAAGCCGCCCCTACAAATTTAGGCTCCGCACCAAGCGCCGGCACTACAAAAGCAGAAAAACTGACGCTATCTGCATTTTTAACTTCCACGCCGGCACTTTTTGCTATTTCCTGCAAAGAAGAACCTTTCATTTTTTGAGCAATGATGATTTGCGCTTTCTTTTCATTACGCACAGCCAGCTCAACAACCTGCTGCACGGCAGCCGGTGAAGCCAGGCCTTTTCTGCTTATGCCTGTTATCATGGCAACAACATAATTATTGCCAATGCTTACCGGGTCTGACACTTCGCCAACCTTATGATCATAAATCCATTTTACCAGTTCCCGGCTTTCGCCCGGCCCCACAATGGTAAAATCGTTTTCCTTTATTTCCTGTGACGGCATGGCAATCAGCTTATCTTTTTTCACATTATCCTGAAAGGCTTTCGGCGTACGGCTTGATGCAGCAAATTGAGATGCCGCATTATTGGCAGCATTATCCGTTTCGGAACTTGCTTCTATAGGTTTGGATAAATAAGCAATCTTATAACCCGTTTCACTGCCCTTCTGGCCCAGTATCTCAACATAATGATAACCAAAAACCGTATGCACGGTTTTTGCTTCGCCCACATGGCCGGTAAATGCAAAATCATTAAAGTTAGCATCCATTTGGCCGGAAGGGAAGTTTTCATACCTGCCGCCAGTGGTTTTACTTCCAGGGTCATCCGTATATTTAGCTACAACGGAATCAAACGGCACTCCGGTTTTAAGCAGCGCGATGGCACTGTCCAGTCTTTTTAAAGCAGCGCTGTCGTCTCTTACACGCATAAGCGTTCCACTGCTTTGATCCTGCTGGTGGGTAGCCACCAATATGTGGCGCACGGTGGCAGAATCCGGGATTTGCTGCTTAGAAACCATTTTGGCAACAGCATAATTTTTGCCGTCAATATAAGGCCCATATACCTGGCCAGGCGCCAGTTTAAATAACGTATCTTTTATTGGTTGTTTTATTTGTTTTCCGCCAATTAAGCCATTATAATAAGAATCGCCGGAAGATTTTGTGCTTAAAAAAGCCGCTTCATCTTTTGAAGCCGCAAGTTCCGGCTTAAGCTCGTTAAGCTGGTTGCGCACGGCTGCGGAATCAGCGGTGCTGGGATTGGCATTGAACGATACATAAGATATGGTGCGCGTCTCTTCATCGCGCTCAAACTGGGTGGGATGTTTCTTAATATAGGCCTCCATTTCATCAGCAGACACTTTAACGGCACTGTCTGCAACAGCACTGTACGGCACATATATATAGGAAGCTTTTGCTATTGAATTGGCATCCGCATTCATTTTTTCCAGCATCCATTTTGGTGTGTAAACGGCGCCGGTAATAAGCGATTCATATTTCTGCGCTTTGGTTTGCATAATCAGGGGATCAATATATGCTTCCTGAAAATTGGCCACATTTGCATCGTTTGAACGGCTCTTTAGCTCACCTATTTGTTTTTTTGCAGTATTAACATCATACAAACCGGTTTTGGGATCGGTAAAAAACTGCTGCATAAATTGTGGCGGGTTGCTGCCAAACAGCAGATCAGACTTCTCGTTGCCTGTAACGGCAATGCCTAATTTTTCAGATTCCTGGTCAATCAGTGCTTGATTGATCATATAATCCCATATCTGCGGAATAAGCATGCTGCGGGAATACTGGCCATTATTCATTTGTTCATAAAAGCTTACTTTTTGTTCAAAATCCTCATGGTCAATAGACTGGCCATTGATTTTAGCGATAGTCGTTCCCGAGCCTGAAGATGCATGACCTTTATTAAAAAAATAATCCTGCAGTATAAAGGCGAGCAGCGACACTGCAATCGCACCAAAAATTATCCAGGCTGCTCTTTCCCGGATGCGTTGAATAAGTGACATAGTGATTTTTAAAGGATGGCAAAAATAGGGGAATTGAAGTTTTGAACAAATTGTGGATAAACCGGCCATTTAAATGTTCTGCCTTATAAATAAGGCTTTCGCCGCATTTTGTGAAACATAAATAAACACCAGCCTGTTTATATCATCTCTTTTATGTGGGTAAACCGGATTTTAAAATTTTACAACCTTGATAATTATAGAATAAATACAGGCTTTTTTCCAATGCTGCCAAAAACCGTAAATCTCAACACAATTTTTTAAATTGCTCATAACATGCATAATCTGTGAATTTGTGTTTTTATGTTTCCAACACCTGAGCAATTAACATCTGTTAAAATCTATTCAAAACACAGGCAGCATATACATTTTAATTGTGAAAAAGCTGTGGATTAATATGGGATAAACCGCCTAAGGTTAACTTTGCATACTGTGAATAATTAAGTTCTTACCAAATTCACACTTGTAATAATAGTAAGTTGTTTTATAAAAATATTAATATAAATATATTATGGCAGTTATCAACATGAATGAAGCTGAATTGGAATTAAAAGGTTTTGTGGATGTGGACATAAGCCCGGCGCTCGATCTTTTTCATGAAATTGAAATGCTGAAAAAGGAAAAGAATGCTGTGGTGCTGGCGCATTATTACCAGGAACCCGATATTCAGGATATAGCCGATTATATTGGCGACAGCCTGGGCCTTGCCCAGCAGGCGGCTAAAACCAGCGCAGATATGATTGTATTTGCCGGCGTACATTTTATGGCCGAAACAGCCAAAATACTCAACCCAACGAAAAAGGTGGTATTGCCCGATTTAAAGGCTGGCTGCTCGCTTGCCGACAGCGCCCCGGCTGATGCCTTCAGGGCTTTTAAAGAACAACATCCAAACCATGTGGTGATCTCTTACATTAACTGTACGGCCGATATAAAGGCAATGAGCGATATTATTTGCACGAGCAGTAATGCACAAAAGATAATTGAAAGCGTTCCGCCTGACCAGCCCATCATCTTTGCACCTGATAAGAACCTTGGCGCTTATCTTATTAAACAAACCGGAAGGGATATGCTGCTGTGGAACGGCGCCTGTATGGTGCATGAAATATTCAGCCAGAAAAAAATATTAAAGCTTAAGGCACAGCATCCCGATGCCAAAATTATTGCGCACCCGGAATGTGAAGAAGCCGTGCTGCAGTATGCGGATTATATAGGCAGTACCACGCAGCTATTAAAGTTTGCTGTAACAGATGCCGCCAGTACATTTATTGTGGCTACAGAAACCGGGATATTGCATCAGATGCAGAAAGATGCGCCGGGTAAAACTTTTATACCGGCGCCGCCGGATAATGCATGCGCCTGCAACGATTGCCCGCACATGAAGCTGAATACACTCGAAAAATTATACCTGTGCATGGAATATGAAAAACCTGAAATTTTAATGGATGAAGCTATAAGGTTAGCTGCTTTAAAACCCATACAAAGAATGCTGGAAATAAGTAAAGCTGCAGGGCTTGGCGGATAAGAATTATTATTGAGCCTTGAAATTGTTGTCAAACTATCAACTGTTATCTACTTGCAGCCACTCCGGCACTATAAATATCTATCGCCCTTTTTCTTCTTAACTTCAGAGAGAAATTCCTTTACCTGCTGCTCCTTATCTTTTTTGCAGATGAGCAAAACATCTTTTGTGTCAACCACAATAAAATCTTCAAGGCCCTGCAATACCAGTAATTTATCGTCGTGGGAAGAAACCATTGTGTTCGTTACATCAAAAGCAATAACATGCTCCCCCGTTATGGCATTTCCCTTTTCATCTTTTTCAAGATTGGTGTAAGCGCTGTTCCAGGTGCCGAGATCGCTCCAGCCGAAATCTGCAGGAATAACATATACATTTTCTGTTTTTTCCATTATAGCATAATCAATGGAGATGCTTACACACAGAGGATAAATGCGGGCAAGCGCTTTTTTTTCTTCCGGCCTGTTAAAATTATCTTTCTCTGCCAGGAACAGTTCATGCATTTCCGGCTGAAATTGTTCAAAAGCGGCGATTACATCTTTGGCCATCCATATAAAAATGCCGGCGTTCCATAAAAAATCACCGCTTTCCAAAAAGGTTTGCGCCAGTTTTAGGTCTGGTTTTTCAGTAAAGGTTTTTACTTCATACACATTTTCATCCTGTAAAGAATTAAGGTCATATTGTATATAGCCATAACCGGTGTTGGGATAAGTTGGCTTTATGCCCAGTGTTACAAAGGCATTGTGCTTTTTGGCAAATTCCAATGCATGCAGGCTTAGGGTTTTAAAAATATTCAGATCAATAACCAGATGATCGCTGGGCGCAATTACAAGCGCAGCTTCCGGGTCTTTTTCAAAAAGCTTAAAAGCTATGTAGGCCACGCAGGGCGCTGTATTTTTCCTGCTGGGCTCTGCCAGTATATTATCCGGGCTTAACTGCGGCAATTGCTGCTTTACCAGGCCTATGTATTCTTCTGAAGTGATGATATAAATATTTTCAGGAAGAATGAATGATGCATACCGCTTATACGCAGATTGAATAAGCGTTTCGCCGGTACCGAGAATGTCTAAAAATTGCTTGGGAAAAGATGCACGGCTTTTGGGCCAAAATCTTGTGCCCAGGCCGCCCGCCAGGATGGCTACATAGTTATGTTTATTCATATTCGGGGCTAAAGTATTAAATTATTCCTTCACGGATAAGATCGTGCAAATGTATAAAACCGAGATAAGAGCCCGGCTCATCCACCACTATTAATTGCGTAATGCTGTTGGTGTTCATTTTTTCCAGCGCTTCCACGGCAAGCGCTGTATGTAATATTACCCGGGGGGTTGCCTTTAAAATATCCTTTGCTTTTAAAGGTTTTACATCATTCGTTTTTTCAAACAGCCTTCTTATATCGCCATCCGTTATAATGCCTGTTATTTTATTATTATCATTCAAAACAACCGTGGCGCCCAGCCTGCCATCTGAAATAGAAAAGATAACATCTTTAAAAGAAGCGTTTTCTTTCACCATTGGTTTTCCATTCAGTTTATACAAATCATTTACCCTTAAATAAAGCCGCTTGCCTAAGTTGCCGCCGGGATGAAATTTTGCAAAATCATCGCTGTCAAAACCGTTCAGCTGCATGAGGCAAACAGCCAGCGCATCGCCCATAACCATTTGCGCCGTTGTGCTGCTGGTGGGCGCCAGATTGTTCGGGCAGGCTTCCTTGCTTACGGTGGTGTTTAAAAATATATCAGCATTCCTTGCAAGAAAAGAAGCACTGTTTCCCGCAATGGCAATTATAGTGTTGCCCGCATTTTTTATTAAAGGCACCAGTAATTTTATTTCATCGCTTTCGCCGCTCTTGCTTAAAATGATAACTACATCGTTTTGCTGTATCATGCCAAGGTCGCCATGAATGGCATCGGCTGCATGCATAAATAAAGAAGGCGTGCCGGTAGAGTTTAAAGTGGCAACAATTTTTTGCGCCACGATGGCGCTTTTGCCAATGCCCGATATAACAATTCTTCCCCCGCAATTTTGAATAGCATTAATGGCTTTGTCAAAAGAACCATCTATAAAATTTTTTAAATTGGCAATGGCATTCGCTTCCTGTTCTATGGTATAAACAGCAGAATTTTGTGCGCTTGTTTTCATAACCGGCAAAAGTACATTCTTGTTTTAAAGCGGTATAAATGCCGGCTCACAACTTTAACGAATTAAGCATTAACAAAAACTTATTATGACTTATTTTTGTTTGTTACCATCTGAAAGAAATACCAGAACGGCCCGTTTTTCAATGGGCATATTTTGGCAAATCGAATGGAATTTGTACCTTAAAAGTTTTATTGTACTATCCCCGTTTAAAAAGAGAGACGGTAATTTGTGAACAAATGGCAAAGAAATTACTTGCAAAAGAGTCAAAGGAAGTTTTGACTGAAAAAAAGAGCACTGTTAAAAAAACAGTTTCCGGAAAAACCAAAGAAAATTCAAACGGCAATCACAACATTCACGCTGCTTTACAGCATCATTTTGGATTTGAACAATTTAAACAGGCGCAGGAAGATGCCATTAACAGCCTGCTTGGCGGCAGGGATACTTTTGTAATTATGCCCACCGGCGGCGGCAAAAGCTTATGCTACCAGTTGCCCGCCATGATGCTTGACGGGTGCGCTATCGTGGTAAGCCCTTTGATTGCTTTAATGAAGAACCAGGTTGACCTGGTGCGGGGCTATAATGAAAACGATACGGTTGCCCATTTTTTAAATTCCTCTTTGAACAAAGGGCAGATAAAAGAAGTGAAAGACGATCTTTCGGCAGGCAATACCAAGCTGTTGTATGTGGCCCCGGAAACGCTTACCAAACAGGAGAACCTTGATTTCTTCCGCGAGCTGGAAATCTCCTTTTTTGCGGTTGATGAGGCGCATTGCATCTCGGAATGGGGGCACGATTTCAGGCCGGAATACCGCAGGCTGCGTGAAATGATGGATTCCATCAACAATAAAATACCCGTTATTGCATTAACCGCTACCGCAACGCCCAAAGTGCAGAGCGATATTGTAAAGAACCTTGGCCTTCGCAACCCGAATATATTTATATCATCCTTTAACCGACCCAATCTCTATTACGAGATTCAGCCAAAGATCAGGAAGGAACAAACGGTTAAATCCATCGTTCGCTTTATTACCAATATGGCCGGTAAAAGCGGCATTATTTATACGCTCAACCGCAAAACAACGGAAGAACTGGCTGAGCTGCTCGTGGCCAATAATATTAAAGCCGTTGCCTATCATGCCGGCCTCGATTCGAAACTGAGGGCCGAAAGGCAGGATATGTTTTTGAATGAAGATGTGCAGGTGATTGTGGCCACCATTGCCTTTGGGATGGGCATTGACAAGCCGGATATTCGTTTTGTGATCCACTACAATATTCCCAAATCAATAGAAAACTATTACCAGGAAACGGGCCGCGCCGGCCGCGACGGGCTGGAGGGAAAATGCATTCTTTATTATTCCCATAAAGATGTGAGCAAGCTGGAACATTTAATGCGCGATAAGCCACTGAGCGAACGAGAAGTGGGCGCACAGTTAATAAATGAATCGGTGGCTTATGCGGAAAGCTCTGTGTGCAGAAGAAAAATACTGCTGCATTATTTTGGCGAGGAAAGGGAAGAAGAAAACTGCGGCGCCTGCGATAACTGCCTTCACCCCAAAGAAAAAATAGAAACAAAAGATGAAGTGGTGAAAGCGCTGAAAGTGATTAAAGCGCTGGATGAAAAATTCCCTGCGGAATATGTTATCAATATTCTTATTGGCAAGCTTACGCCGCAGGTAATGATGTTTCGCCATGAGAAATTTCACGAGTTTGGCCTTGGAAAAGATAAAGACGAGCATTTCTGGAACAGCCTCCTGCGCCAGATGCTGCTGAGTAATATTATAAGAAAAGATATTGAAGAATATGGCCTGCTCAAGTTTACGGAAGCAGGCATTAAGTTCCTGAAAAAGCCGGCTTCATTTAAAATTGTGCTGAACAATTTGTTTGAAGATGCGAATGAAGATGATGAAGAAAGCGAAGGCAGCGGCGGCGCAGCGGCGGCGGATGAAAAGCTGTTTGAAATGCTGAAAGAGCTGCGCCATGAAGAAGGAAAGAAAAAGAAGCTTCCGCCTTTTGTTATCTTCCTCGAAAGCTCGCTGCAGGATATGGCCACCATGTATCCCACCACGCTGGCGGAACTGGAAAAATGCCAGGGTGTAAGCAAGGGCAAGGCCTTGAAATTCGGCCGCCCCTTTGTGGACATGATAGCCAGGTACGTGGAAGAAAACGATATAGAAAAGCCCGATGATTTTGTAATGAAATCTGTGGCCAACAAGAGCAGCAATAAAATTTACATCATCCAGAACATTGATAAAAAGATACCGCTGGCCACCATTGCCCGCAATAAAGATTTAAGGCTGGATGGCTTGCTGGAAGAAATGGAAACCATTGTGGCCAGCGGCACCCGGCTTAACCTGGATTATGCCATTGACGATATGAACCTGGATGATGATGATAAAGAGGAGATAATAGATTATTTTAAGAATTGCCAGGATTCATCCTTACAGGTGGCGCAGGAAGAATTATCAGGCAGCGGTTATAACTGGGAACAATTGAAAATTATGCGCATTAAATTCTTAAGCGAATTTGGAAACTAAAAAGTTTTGTTCTTTGTGCAAAAGCCTGCGGCTTTATAGTGCGCAAGGGATAAATTAAGTGAATAATATTTCATTCGTACAAGTTTGTTTTTTCAATGGTCTCATGCCTGTCCCGAACTTGCTTCGGGAGAACCTCGCTATGTACATTCCCCTGTGTGAGAAAAAATTATCATG
>NZ_JASGEX010000115.1:0-23804 GCF_047606085.1 Parafilimonas sp. | reverse complement strand
GGTAGTTTATCTTTTACTAACCGGCGTACTTCCGCAGCCTGTTTACCCGTAATCTTCCTGCCTCCCTGAACGCCGCGTTTCCTGGATTGAATACCACGGCTTCCCCCCATTCTGTATTTGTACCACATTCTGTTCACCGATCGAATATGAAGCCCAAATACTGCCGCAGCTTCACCCTGGGTGCCACGTCTTTTTTTCAAGTAATCTATTACCTGCTCCCGTATAGTTGCCTGGGCTGAAGCTGTTCTATGCCTGCCATCTTTTTTTTGCATTCACAAATATACAATATAAGTCCTATTTTATGCTCTTATTAATAGTGTTCTTTGCACGTCATGTCGAGGTAACGAGACATCTCTGCACAGTTATCAATTCAAAATAAAGCAGAAATTTATTTCGTTTATAATTATTTTTAATCGTCTCAATGATTTTCAATTCTCCTGTCGTGCCAATGACAGTTAAACCTCCTTCTGTATAGTTTAATAGCCCTACAGGCTATTACTTAGTAATAAATATTCAAGCAATAAACAATCGTTCCAGGCAGGGCAATAGTGATTATACATTAATAAACGCAGATTAATAAACTTTCCTTTCATACCACGTTTAAAATAAGATGGAATATTGCCAATAAAAAAAGGCAGGTTATTTTGTTCCATCTTTTTCAGATCACCTTCGCTGATATGCAATGGCGGCGGTTGTTGACCCCATTTTATCAAAGCGGATAACAACATTATTTTCTCAAGCATGTTACTGGTTGCCTGCAAACGATTATTTGCAATTTGAATTAATTGCGGCTTAATGATCTCCAGCTCATTTATTGGTTTTATGCTCATCAGCCTTGCAATGTGATACAAAATGATGGATGTATTGGCATAATAAGGTGAAATAAAAGCGGGATGTTTTACAATATCATTTCTTTGAATGGCAGTAACAATATGTTGAAGTGATGCGCTGTCGGCTTTTGTCCATTGCAGGTTATATTGCTGAACAAAACTGAGCACATTGCACAGTACGCTTACATCAAACACAACGGGAAACTTTTTCCCAAACCATGTTGAATAAGCGCTGTCATAAGCATAAATTTTATAGGTTGTTTTTAAAGGCGGAGCGTTATTAATATAGGCTTGCATAAACCGGTGCAGTGCTTCTGCAGAATCTTTGTTTTGATTGTTCATTAAAAAGCCAAGCACGGTATCGTCCATATCATCCGGCAAAGCGCTGCGGCCTTTAAATACAGGCAGCCACCAGCTATAATTAAATCTTATTGCCGTATCTGTGCGCCAAAAATTATACGTGTTGCGGGTTTTGTTTTTAAAAAATACTGCTGCGCGGTTGCTTCCTGCAATAATGCTGTCGCAGATGATTTTTTGTACCGGAGAAAATTGGTTGTAATTGTCTTTTAAAACATAAGCAATAAGCGTGTTGTAGAAGATGGTGTTGTCTTCCTTTTTTATTTTAAATTTTCGGGCGGCATTAATGTAGGAGGGAAAAACGCCTTCTATGAAATAGTTATCGTGCTTTAGCTGATGCGTTTCGATGCGGTTGAGGAGATAATCAATGGTGATATTGGGTTGAGAAAAGGATTGAATACTGAAACAGCATGCAATACATAGGCTTATCAGGAATCTTATACATCTTTTTAACTGCATTGCTATTAAAAGGCTCAAATATAATTGAACGGATGCAATCGTTTAATAAAACCGGCATTATTGTAAACCCCAGGGTTTACAATAATTATGGATAATAAAATAATTTTCCCGCGCGAAACTTAATTGAATACAGGATTGTATATACATACTGCAAAGCACGATTACCAGTAATACTCTTTCCGCTTTTAGCAAAAACAAAGAATGGCCATACCAGCGTATTAAGCAAGTTCAATTCTCTTTTTGTCCGGTCTAACAATTCTTCAAGTTCCCGGATTTTTGTTCACTCTTTTATGTATGTGAAATCCTTATGTTGGCTATGTGGTTCAAAAGCAAACTTTATACTTTTCTGGAGAAAAGAAGATACAGGAAAAGAAATAAAAATCATTTTACCGGAAGTGTATTTTCAAAAGCAATAAAACTTTACAATAGGTTAATGGCATTAATTAGCGCAAGCAAAGCCGTGAAGAAATAAATCCGGATAAATGCCTGTTTTATCCCTGGTAAATATCCTTTACTAAAATTTCTATTTGCAGTTTTTCAAGTTTAACTACATCATTAATATTAGTGTATTTACGGGCAAACCAATTGCCTGTTTCATCTTTTTCGTAAACAGTAATTAGTACTGTTTCAGGCTCGATAATAATGTAATAACGAAGTGAAGCGATTTTGGTATAGTCAATATACTTGTCAACATAATCTGTAACCTGTGTTGATTCGGAAACCACTTCCACAATTATTTCGGGTCTATATTTTATATATTGATTGTTAGGGCTTTTTTCCTCTTTCGTAGCAAATACATCAGGATAATAAAATTTTCTGCCATCAGGAATAGCCACTTTTACATCATGGTTATAAATTTCATAACCCTTATCTTTTAAAAAGCCATATAGCATCATAGCTATCAGAAACCCAATTTGGTTATTTATATCTTTTTCGCCCGGCATTTCAAAAAGTTGTCCGTTGATAAATTCATGCCTCCGGTCAGATTTCAGCTCATATTGAATATACTCTTCAACAGTATATATCTTATCATTCACAGCATTTCTCATATTAACGCCTGTTTTACCAAATTTACAATTTTTTAAATAAATCTGTTAAACCCCGGGGGGCAATTATACCAGCACATGCGTCTGCTTTATAATGCCCATTACAAAAACACTTTGCACATGCCCGATATTTTCTTCCTGGCTTAATTTGTTTACATGAAAATCGTAATAGGCATCCATGTTCTCCGCCATCACTTTCAGCATAAAATCAAACTCACCTGAAATACTGTAACATTCCACTATTTCAGGCAGGCTTTGAATTAACTTAATAAATTGTATGCCCGCATTTTTACTATGCTGCCGTAGCGATACATAGCAGATAACCATTAAACCCTTCTTCACTTTTGAATGGTCAACCAGCGTTCCGTATTGTTTGATAATGCCAGCGTCTTCCATGCGCTTGATGCGCTCATGCACGGGCGTTGTGCTGAGATGGATTTTATCTGAAATTTCCTTTATTGTTATGCGGGCATTGTGCTGTAATAATTTCAGGATGGCAAGGTCTTTTTCATCAATTGTATAAGCGCTTTGCTTTAAACCCCCGGGGGTTTCCAAAATAGTGGATTGTTCTTTTTTAGCTGCTTTGGCCATTATAAACTATGGGTTTATTCTGTATAAAAGTGGTATAAGTTAATTTCATTCCAAAAATAAATGATTAAACATTATTCTATCCTGAATTTTTACTTTTGCCTTTCAAATTTTAAATATGTCAGCAGTAACAAAAAACATTGACCTGGCCCTGCCCTATAAAGTGAAAGATATTTCGCTTGCCGAATGGGGCCGCAAGGAAATAAAATTAGCCGAAGCCGAAATGCCGGGCTTAATGGCGCTTCGCGCAGAATACGGCGAAAGCAAACCTTTGAAAGGCGCACGTATTGCCGGATGCTTGCACATGACCATTCAAACAGCCGTTTTAATTGAAACGCTGATTGAATTGGGCGCTGAAGTTAAATGGAGCTCCTGCAACATCTTCTCCACACAGGATCATGCTGCGGCTGCCATTGCTGCTGCAGGTATTGGCGTGTTTGCATGGAAAGGCGAAACGCTGCAAGAAGCCGATTGGTGCATTGAGCAAACTTTGTTCTTTGGCAGCACAGACCGCCCGTTGAATATGATCCTGGATGATGGTGGTGATCTTACCAACATCGTATTTGATAAATACCCTGAGCTTATCCGGAACATTAAAGGCTTAAGCGAAGAAACAACAACTGGTGTGCACCGCCTGTATGAAAGAATGGCGAAAGGCACATTGCCGATCCCTGCCATCAACATCAATGATTCTGTTACCAAATCCAAGTTTGATAACAAGTATGGCTGTAAAGAAAGTTTGGTGGATGCCATTCGCCGTGCAACAGATGTGATGATGGCCGGCAAAGTAGCTGTTGTAGGTGGTTATGGAGATGTGGGCAAAGGCTCTGCCGCTTCCCTGCGTGGCGCCGGTTGCCGTGTGATCGTTACAGAAATTGATCCTATCTGCGCCTTGCAGGCTGCAATGGATGGCTATGAAGTGAAGAAGATGATTGACGCCGTAAAAGAAGCTGATATTATTGTTACCGCTTCCGGCTGCCGCGATTTAATCACCGGCGAGCATTTTAAATTAATGAAAGATAAAGCCATTGTTTGCAACATTGGCCATTTTGATATTGAAATTGATGTTGCCTGGCTGAACGAAAATTATGGTAACACCAGGGTTGAAATTAAGCCGCAGGTTGATTTATATACAGTAGAGGGCCATGATGTAATTCTTTTGGCTGAAGGCCGTTTGGTGAATTTAGGTTGTGCAACAGGCCATCCTTCATTCGTGATGAGCAATTCATTTACCAACCAGGTGCTGGCGCAGATTGAATTATGGAACCATGCAGATAAATACGAGAATAAAGTGTATGTGCTGCCCAAACATCTGGATGAAAAAGTAGCCCGTTTACATTTAAAGAAAATTGGTGTTGAATTAGATGAATTAACAACGGCACAGTCAGAATACCTGGGCATTCCGCAGAACGGGCCGTTTAAGCCTGACATGTACAGGTATTAGTCTTTAAAGTTCACGAGTTTACAAGTTTACTTGTTCACGGGTTATAAAATAAAAATCCGAGACAGTGTCTCGGATTTTTATTTTATAGTTAAGTGTGTAAAGTTATTTCCCGCCGCTTAACTGAAACCAACATTCAACTTAAAACGTTAAACAGATAAAACTTGTGAACACGTGAACATTTAAACTTGTGAACCCCAAGATATATACCGCACCAAACTTCTCTTTGCAATGGGCAATAATGTTTCTTCTACCGGCAAGCTAATATCGGCTTCAATGGCATAAACAGCGGGATTGGGCAACTGTGAACGGTTGCGCATCAATTCTGTTTTTATATGCTCGAATGTATTTGCAAAGCTGCGGTACCAGGTATCAATAAATTCAGTGCGTATGCTGCGGAATTTTTCATCATGCTTTTCATAAATGCTTAAACGGTATTGATATACTCTTGTAAGCGATAAGGTGCTGCTGAGAAAGAAATAACCTTCATGCTGTTCCAAAGGAATGATGCCAACCGGCGATATCTTCAGCTTATCTTCAATCATTTCGTATAATTCGGTGCCGCTATTGATGGTGGCTCGCATTTCCCGAGCCGCATAAAAAATAATTTCTTCCAGCTGCTGCATCACCTCATCATCATCCATCATTTGCTCATACAGCAATTGCAGTTTTTGCAACTGGATGCCGGTAAGCTTTTTAGGGAACTGTTCCTGCAGGAATTTTTTGTTCTGCCGGAAAGCAACCAGGTTGTTATAATGAAATATTACATCTGCCAGTTGCGGGTATAATTTATGTGCATCAAAATACTTATTCACCTCCTGTAAATAAGCAAGCAGCGTATATTTCTTCAATTCAAAATCAATATACCCATCTGCAAACCATGTTTCTGATAACGATTTCATACGCCTTGAGTTTTAATAATCCTAAATTGTATAATAACAGTTTTGGTTAAGATGCTGCTCGACCCGGTTGGTTTAATGCGAAAAGCGCATGCGTACAATTTCTGTATAAATTCTATAAATACAAAATATAAGTTAGGGTTGCCTCAAATTGTTGATCACTTTTAAATTGCTGAAATATTCAATCCAGTGCAAACTCCTGGTGCAGGGCCGGTATAAATACATTTTTAAAACCGGCGCTAAGCAGTTTCTCCCTGAAATCAACCTGCACATTATATTCGCCATGCACAACAAATACTTTACTTACTGCTTCCGGCTGCTGGCATTTTAAAAATTGCAGCAGGTCGTTGTAGTCGCCGTGTGCGCTCATGCTGCGCATAACGCCTACCTGGGCGATAACGTTGTATTCTTCGCTGAAAATCCTTACACGCTTTACATTATTCATTAAAGCGCCGCCGAGAGAGCCGGGCTCGCAATAGCCAACAATAAGGATAGTGTTTTTATTATCGTCTATATTGTTTTTTATATGATGTTTTATGCGGCCTGCATCCGCCATGCCGCTGGCTGCAATAATTATCATCGGGCGGTGATCGTCATTCAGGCTTTTACTTTCATCAACGTTCTCAATAAATTTTAATTCAGGAAAGGCAAAAGGGTCGTCATTCCTTTTTAAAAGATTTTGTATATTGATGTTGAAGTTTTCGGGATGCTGTTTTACTACGGCGGTGGCCTCATAGCTTAACGGGCTGTCAACAAAAACAGGAATGCCCTTTAGCCGGCCTTCGAGGCTTAATTCGTTTAACAGGTATAACAATTCCTGTGTGCGCCCTACGCTGAATGCAGGAATAATCAGCTTCCCCTTTTTGTGTATGCATGTTGTTTCAATCCATTCATAAAAATCATCTGCTGTATTTGTGATGCGCTGATGCAAACTATTGCCATACGTGCTTTCAGTAATGATGTAACCGGCCTGCGGAAAGGTTTCCGGCTTGCGCAGGATCATATCATTGTACCTTCCCACATCGCCGCTGAATGATATTTGTTTGGTAAGGCCGTTTTCTGTTATGCGCACATGCACGGCCGCCGCGCCGGTAATGTGGCCGGTATCGGTATATAATACCTTAATGCCTTCATCAATAGTAAACCAGTTGTTGTAATTAACCGTAGTGAACAGAGGCATTGCCTGCTGCACGTTGGCTGTATCATACAAAGGGTTATAAGGCTCAAGCCCTTTTTGTATTCTTTTTTTGTTGGTATAACCTGTATCGTCCCGCTGAATTTCGGCGCTGTCCATAAGCAGCACGGCAGAAAGGTCTTTTGTAGCAGGCGTGCAATATATCCTGCCATTAAAACCTTCTTTTACAAGCTTGGGAATAAGGCCGCTATGGTCAATATGTGCATGTGATAATAACAGGTAATTTACAGAAGCGGCATCAAAACCAAAGCTGTTGTTAAGTGCAAATGTATCTTTGCCCAGCCCCTGAAACATGCCGCAGTCAAGCAATATTTTTTTGCCATTATTTAAGGTGATAAGATGTTTGGAACCGGTAACCGTTCTTGCAGCGCCATGAAAAGTAATCTTCATACAACTTTCATTAATTTATTTAAAGATAAGCGCCCATAATATTTAAATGAAAGATATTTTGTTAAGTGCAGAATAAAGTTCGTAACTTGATACTCTAAAAATTGCCATTATGAACGAACAATCAATCTCACGTTTCGCCATTATTTTATTGGCCCTGGTAATGGCAGTATTCGGAATTTACCATTTTATTTATCCCCAAAATCTTTTAGCTTATGTGCCTGCCTTTTTGCCGGGCGCAGGTAATTTATGGGTATATATTCCGGGTGCTGCATTTATTCTTGCTGCAATTGCATTTGTTACCAACAAAAGGGTAAAGCTTGCCGCCTATTTACTGGCTGTATTGCTGTTTGTTTTTGTGCTCACTATTCATCTTCCTAATTACCTTAATGGCAGCAGCGATGAATACAGGCAGCTTTCATTGATCAATCTTTTGAAAGACACGGCCATTGCTGCTTTTGCCCTGCATATTGCAGCTAACTCATCAAACTGATTGCAAAATTTTTTTTGATGGATGCCTGCAGTAAAACTGCTAACAGTATTGCTTTGCCCAATACCAGACGGTGCACTATAATTGACATTGGAATATAATTGTGCTACCAGTTTCATGTATCCGTTGTATAAATTTCTCCTGTAAATTATTATTGTTTTTTGCCAGGAGGAACCCTTGAAATTTTTCATGTCTGCTTTGTGTAATTTTGGCCTGAAAAATTTTATGTTGGTTTGCAGCGGGCCTGGAACAGCACTAATTTTAAATTATATGGCATGAAGACGATTATAGCGCCCACGGATTTTTCAGAAGTTTCTGTGAATGCGGTTAATTATGCGGCAGACATGTCAATAGCTTTGCATGCACAATTGATAATTATGCACGTAAACGAGTATATATATGCTTACAGTGAAGCTGGTATAGTGGATGCCCTGATTGATGAAAATACAGATGAACGGCTTGATAAGCTTGAAGCGCAATTGCTGCTGAGAACGAATAAAAAGCTCTCCATAAAAAAATATTTATCTGTGGGCAGGCTGGAAAAAGAATTGAGCGGCCTGAGTAAAATGGCAGACCCATTTGCTGTGGTAATGGGCACGCATGATGAATTGAATACAGTGAACCGTTTTTTTCTTGACAGCAGGAGCTGGAATGCAACAAAAAAACTGCGCTGTCCTGTTATGATTGTGCCCAAACACAAAACATGGAACAAAATTGCTTCTATAGCTTATGCCTGCGATCTTAAAGATGTTGGCACTATTCCGGCTGCCCGTATAAAATATGTGCAGGAAAGTTTTGATGCAACCCTGCATGTAGTACATATAAACAGAGACCGGAATTTTAATGGGAAGGATGTGGTAAACGCTTTATTGCTGCCCGCCGGTTTAATGCTGAATGAAACAGATTTTCATATTATAGAAAATGATGACGTTGTAAAAGGCATTGAGGCTTTTGCTGATGAATATAAGATTGACCTGGTGATACTGCAACCAAAAGAATACAGTTTCCTTGAAAACCTGTTTCATATCAGCCAGTCAAAACGAATGATACTGCATCCCGGAATGCCAATAATGGTGCTGCATTAATTATGCCCTCTTCCCGTAACTTATCGCAGCTTTGTGCTCAGCTCCAATGGCCAATCCGAAACAATAGCCGGTTTTCAGGGATGCAACCTTGAATTCATAAAAGCTATTAATTCCTCGCTTGTGCTTTTTTTCTATTTCTTTGCGTTTGATATAAAAGCTATGAAGAAAAAAATTGCATTGCTTACAGGCGGCTATAGCCGCGAAGCCGAAATAAGCTATCAAAGCGCGGTAACCGTAAATAATAATGTTGACAGGAATAAGTATGACGTATATCTTATTGATATAAATCCTGAAGGATGGTTTTATGAAGATAAGAATGGCGAAAAAATACGTATTGATAAAAATGATTTTTCCATAACCATCAACCATGAAAAAATAAATTTTGACGGCGTATTAATGTGCATTCACGGCACGCCCGGCGAAGATGGAAAACTGCAGGGCTATTTTGATTGCATCGGCCTGCCTTACACCACCTGCGATGCTGCTACTTCTGCCTTAACTTTCAATAAGCGTTATACGGTTGCTGTTGCAGGTTTTGCGGGCGTAAATGTTGCCCGCTCCCTGCATATTTTCAGGAACGATGTTATTGATGAGCAGGATATAATCAATAAATTGGAGCTCCCTGTATTTGTAAAGCCAAACAATGGCGGCTCCAGCATAGGAATGAGCAAAGTAAACCAGCCTTCTGAAGAAATTGGCGTGGCTTTGCAAAAAGCATTTAACGAAGATGACCAGGTATTGATTGAGGAATTTATTGAAGGCAGGGAATTTACCATTGGCGTGTTTAAAACAAAAGGCGAAATAATTACATTGCCGATCACCGAAATAAAAACCAAGAAAGATTTCTTTGATTTTGAGGCGAAATATAAAGGATTGAGTGAAGAGGTTACACCGGCGCAGGCAGACCCTGCCATCATTGAAAAAGTGCAGGCTGCTGCCCGCAAAGTTTATTCTGTATTAAATTGCCGCGGTGTGGTTAGAATAGATTTTATTTACAATGAAGAAAAGGGCGAGCCATTTATGCTGGAAGTAAATACAGTGCCCGGTCAAAGTGCGGCCAGCCTTATTCCGCAGCAGGTAAAGGCAATGGGATGGACGCTTGAGCAGTTTTACACAGCGCTCATTGAAGAATGCTGGGATTAATTAATTTGAAACAAACCTTAATGTTTAAATTCATAACGCAACGTTCTTTTTTTGTAAACCTGTTAGTGGCCATTGCGCTGCTTGTATTGATTATTTTTGCATTTTTCTTTTCATTGGGATCAATTACAAAACATAATGAATCGGTAGCCGTGCCTGACATAACAGGAAAAAAATTAGCGGAGGCAGCCGATCTCTTAAAACAGAAGAAATTCCAGGTGGCCGTTCAGGATTCCGTTTATATAGATTCTATTGCGCCGCTTACTGTAGTTAAGCAATCGCCGGAAGGTGAGGATGTGGTAAAAACAAACCGCACTATTTATCTTACTGTAAACCGGGCCACGCCTCCGTTGATCGAAATGCCCGATCTTAGGGGCTTTTCTTATAAAAGCGCACAAATGTTCCTGGAGAGCCTGGGCCTTAAGTCCGGCAATATCAGCTATACGCCGGATATTGCACGCAATGCAGTAAAAGACCAGTTGCTGAATGGCAAAACGGTAAATCCGGGCGCCAAAGTTCCCATGAGCACAGCCATAGACCTGGTGCTCGGTAATGGGCTTGGCGATACCCAGCTTGCCGTTCCCAGCCTGGTTGGCCTTACCGTGTCCCAGGCAAAAGAGTATTTATCAGGTGATAATATCGGCATAGGCGTGGTGCTTACCGATGGCGCAGTTGCAGATACGGCCAATGCATATATTGTTCGCCAAAACCCTGAGCCAACAACATTGTTGCCAAGCGGTGAAACGGTGAATAACCGCATTCGCGCAGGGCAAATGATGGATATATGGATAAGCGCGGTGCCCCCGGGAAAAGATTCAACAACACCGCAGCCGGCGCCTGATAACCAATAAACTTGTTTGCACTTTTTTAAATAAACACACAGATGCATGGAAATTACTTAGAATCAGGCATTAAAACCGGTGCTATATGTTTAGGGAATTATAGGGAGACTGTTTAAAAGTAACCTGTTGCCACAAATAACTAAGATACGAAAAAAATTAAGCTTTTACATCAAACTTTGTGCATTTGGGGCTTCATGGCGTATCTTCCAACCGGCTTTTTAAGACAGTACCCTTTATACTTCTTTCCTATCAACTATTTAAAAATATAGATAACTATGTAGTTCACAATAAGGTTTAAACAAGTTCAATAAGAAAAATCGTAGATATGCAAACTATAACAGTACAGGAATTAAAAGAACGTCTTGATGCAGGGGAGAAAATTCATCTCCTGGATGTTCGTGAGCCTAACGAAAACGCAGAATTTAATATTGGCGGTGTTTTATTACCGCTTGGCGAAGTGCGCAATATGCAAACCGAACCGGTTGATGGCTGGAAAAACGATGAAGTGGTTGTGTATTGCAGAAGCGGCAACCGCAGCGGCCAGGCTGCCATGATACTTGAGCAGCTTGGATTTGAAAATGTAAAAAACCTTACAGGAGGCATGCTTGCCTGGCAACAGAATTTTGGCGCAGGCCGGTAATCGGTTTGCCTTTTTTTTGCGAAACTGCCGGCAGGTTGTAAATACTTTTGCGTTCGGCTGTATTGTAATCGGGAATTATTGTAATTTAGCCACAAACGATTGTATGCATCATACTGTTTGGCTTCTGAAATATTTTTGACCTGAATTCTAAACCTTAAACCATGTGGGCACTAAAAAATATTTTTTTCAAAAAGTTCCAGCCTTCAGGCGTATACCAAAATTTCTGGAATTGGTTTCAAAAAAATGAAAAGGAATTTCATGCTGTAATAAAAAATAAAAGCCATATTGAAGAAGTTGTGGTCAACCCGCTTTCGGCTAAGCTGCATGAGTTAGGAAAAGAGATACATTATCTTACCGGCATGAACAGCAGCACTACCGTTGAATTAATATTAACCGCCAATGGCGTAATAAAAAATATTGCTTTTGTTGAAGAACTGGTAAAGGCCGCCCCAAAAATAAAAGGATGGAAATTTACGGCATTAAAACCCGCGATTGATATAAAGGATATTGCAATAGACATGTCGGGCTATACTTTTAAAAGTGAAAATATATGGTTCTACGTAAACGAGCGTCCTGAATATCCTGATGAAATAGATATTGTGGTGGTGCATGAAGATTTTACTGACGATAACCGGCAGGCAATTACAAACGGCGTTCATACTTTTCTTGATAAGTATATTGGGGAACTGAATTTTGCTGTTACAATTGATAACCTGAAAGTGACTGGCAAGCGTTCGGCAACCCGAAAGCTGATACCCGTAGAAAAATTAAGAACCTATTTAAAATGGCGCGAAAAGGAATTTGTGGAAAAATATGATGACGTTCGCCGCAATACGCAAAATGATCAATATGCTACCCTGAAAGCCCAATTAAAAAACGGCAGTTTTTTAATTGCAACCATGAATATGGATTTGCTGGAATGGGACAGAAAGGCATCCCATCCCTGGATTGGTGCGTTTGGAATAAAATACAAAAGTGAGCATAATCATGGAATGCCCGACAAAGCAACATCTGTAATGCTCAACATGATAGAAGAGAAAATCTGTGATCATCTTAAATGTCATGATGGTTATTTAAATGTGGGAAGGCAAACGGCTGAAGACACCAGGGAAATTTATTTTGCCTGCAAAGATTTCCGCAAGCCTTCTATAGTTTTTGATAAGGTAAAAGAAGATTTTGCCGATAAATTCGAAATATCCTACAATATTTATAAAGACAAATACTGGCGGTCATTTGACCGTTTTAAAGAGACTAAATAAGTTCATGCGATCTTTTAACGAACAGTTGCAACACTTAATTAGAGAAGCGCTTGCCGAAGATGTTGGCGATGGCGACCATTCCACTTTAAGCTGCATCCCGCCTGAACAAAAAGGCAGGGCCGTATTAAAAATAAAGCAGGACGGCATTTTAGCCGGCGTGGATATTGCGCAGCAAATTTTTGTATATGCAGAACCTGCTTCCGCTTTCTGCATATACAAAAAAGATGGTGAAGCCATGCGCACCGGCGAAAAGGCCTTTGAAGCAGAGGCGCATATTCATACCATATTAAAATGCGAAAGGCTGGTGCTGAACTGCATGCAAAGAATGAGCGGCATTGCAACGCTTACGCATCAATATGCGGAAAAACTAAAAGGTTATAAAACCAGGATATTAGACACCCGGAAAACAACGCCTAATTTTCGTTTATTGGAAAAAGAAGCGGTGCGCATCGGCGGCGGCGTTAACCACCGCTTAGGCCTGTTTGATATGATTATGCTGAAAGACAATCATATTGACTATGCGGGCGGCATTGAAAATGCCATTGAAAAAGCCTGGCAATATGTGCAAACAAAAAAGCCGGGCCTGAAAATAGAAGTGGAAGCAAGAAGCCTTGAAGACGTAAAGCAGGTTTGCATGGTGGGGAGGGGCAGGGTATTCCGGATAATGCTTGATAACTTCACGCCGGGCCGGGTAAAGGAAGCTCTGGCCATTGTTAAAGATGATTTTGAAACAGAAGCCAGCGGCGGTATTAACCTGGATAATATTGAATCTTACGCCGCAACCGGAGTTGAGTATGTAAGCGTTGGCGGGCTAATTCACCAGGCGCAAAGCTTAGACCTTAGCCTCAAGGCTGTGGTATAGTCACAATTTTGAACATAATGAGCAAGAAGAATAAACCAGACGCGCAGGGGTTTGTGTACAGTACCAATCCGGATTTTTCTTTCCGGCCGGCGGGCAACGAAGCCTGGGAGACCCTGCCTGCCGCCCAACAAAAATTAAGAATAAAGCTGGAAACCAAACATCGCGGCGGCAAAACGGTGAGTTTGGTAACAGGTTTTATTGGCTCGGAAGATAATCTTGAAGACCTTGGCAAAAAATTAAAGAACCTTTGCGGTACCGGTGGCAGCGCAAAGGATGGGGAAATTATCATCCAGGGCGATCACCGGGAGAAGATACTGCAATGGCTGTTGAAGAACGGGTATAAACAGTCGAAGAAAATATAAAGGCCTGCTTTTTAAAAGTGGCTTTGTTATCTGCCTGTAAATTTTAAACATTTTTTATACAGCAGGCAAAAACTAAAACCAGAATTGGTAACTATTATTCGGTTTTCTTACGCCATAACCCTTACTTTTGCGCAAAATTTAAAAGCATACTTTTCTTATGGCCAACACAGGTAAGGTTAAACAAATAATCGGTGCGGTGGTTGACGTACATTTTCCTGACGGTTCACTGCCGGAAATTTATAATGCCCTTGAATTAACACGTTCTAACGGTGACAAATTAGTGCTTGAAGTGCAGCAACATTTGGGTGAAGACAGCGTTCGTACCATTGCAATGGACGGAACAGAAGGCCTGGTTCGCGGAACAGATGTTGTTGATACCGGCAAAGCTATAGCAATGCCTACGGGTGAAGCCATTCATGGCCGCTTATTTAATGTAACCGGCGACCCCATTGACGGTTTGCCTGCAGTTGACAAGAAAAATGGCCGCCCCATTCATGCATTGCCGCCGGCTTTTGAAAACCTTTCCACAGCTACCGAGGTGCTTTTTACCGGTATTAAAGTTATTGACCTTATTGAGCCTTATGCAAAAGGCGGTAAGATCGGTTTGTTTGGCGGCGCCGGTGTAGGTAAAACCGTGCTGATCCAGGAATTGATTAATAATATTGCCAAGGGTTACGGTGGTTTATCCGTATTTGCAGGCGTGGGCGAAAGAACCCGTGAAGGGAATGACCTGCTGCGTGAAATGATCGAAGCCGGTATTATGAAATACGGGGATGGTTTTAAACACAGCATGGAAGAAGGCGGATGGGATTTGAGCAAAGTGGATATGGATGGTTTGAAAGAATCCCGCGCAACCTTCGTGTTTGGCCAGATGAACGAACCGCCCGGCGCCCGTGCCCGCGTGGCGCTTAGCGGTTTAACCATTGCCGAATACTTCCGCGATGGCGATGGCACCGGAAAAGGCAGAGATATTCTTTTCTTCGTAGATAATATCTTCCGTTTCACGCAGGCCGGTTCCGAAGTATCTGCGCTGTTAGGCCGTATGCCTTCAGCCGTGGGTTACCAGCCCACACTGGCTACAGAAATGGGTTTGATGCAGGAGAGGATCACTTCTACAAGAAATGGTTCCATTACATCTGTACAGGCAGTTTACGTGCCTGCGGATGACTTAACCGATCCGGCTCCGGCTACAACTTTTGCCCACCTGGATGCCACAACCGTATTAAGCCGTAAAATTGCGGATCTGGGTATTTATCCTGCTGTTGACCCGCTGGATTCTACTTCCAGAATTCTTACACCGGCCATTGTGGGTGATAAGCATTATGAAACTGCCAACAGGGTTAAATTGATTTTGCAGCGTTATAAAGAATTGCAGGATATTATTGCGATTCTTGGTATGGACGAGTTGAGTGAAGATGATAAGCTTACGGTAAGCCGTGCGCGCCGCGTACAGCGCTTCCTTTCACAGCCATTCCATGTGGCAGAAGCCTTTACCGGTTTGAAAGGGGTGTTTGTAAGCATTGAAGATACCATTCGCGGTTTCAATATGATTATGGACGGAGAAGTGGATGAATATCCTGAAGCCGCCTTTAACCTGGTGGGCACCATTGAAGACGCTATTGAAAAAGGCAAGAAACTGATTGAACAGGCAAAGGGATAAAGCCCCTATCTCCGCCGCGGCGGGGTGTAAGGCTGCGTTCTTTTATTTTTCAACTTAAAAAATAATTCCCCTTTAGGGGACAGGGGTATGACTTTAGAAATATTAACACCTGAAACAAAATTATATAGCGGCGATGTTTACGGCGTACAGTTGCCGGGCATTGAAGGCTCTTTTGAAGTATTGGAAAAACATGCACCGCTTGTAGCGGAGCTTGGCAAGGGCAAAATAAAAGTGCTGAAAACAAAAACAGAAGTTTCCAGTTATACAATTGAAAGCGGTTTTGCTGAAGTGCTGGATAATAAAACCACGGTTTTGGTGGAAGGCGCTACGGAATAAAATTGGTTCAGCAGGAAAAAAATAATAACAATAACCCTCTTTTGGAGGGTTTTTTGTTATTGGGAGTTGTTCCTGATGCAAACTGTATTTTATTCATAATCTAAAACATGAAACCAATGAGCCATCCACCTGTAAAAACACCGCAGCCGATAACTGAAAAGCCTGAAATAATAGACGTTTTAATTCAATTTTATTTAAGCTGATTCAATTGGGCTGACCAACAGTTAAAACGGCTTTCTGTTTGAAATCTCAATCTATTCCAGGTAAATTTCTAATAGCCCGTCGGGCAGGCTTACATACACTTCCTTTTTCTTCCGGTCAATTTTTAAAAGCGTTGATTCGTTTATGGGAATAAGCGCTTCTTTGCCCTGCATGGTTAATTGCAATAAAACCTGTTGCGGCTGTTCAATTACAGATTCCACCAAACCTAAGCTTTCGTCGTTATTAAAAACGCTGAAGCCGATAAGGTTCACCGGCGCGGATTTACTCACAAGGCCGTCAAAGTCTGCTTTGGCAAGCCATACTTTTTTCTGCAGTAAAAGGCGGGCAGCCTCCCTGGTGTTAATACCTTCCAGTTTTATGATGGTTTCTGCATCATTCTTTATGATGCTTCTTTCATGAAAATAGGGAAGGTGTTCCCCTCTTATTTTTTCGATAAAAATGACCGATGCATTTTTGAAGTTGGTTTTTTTGCCTAAAACATGCTTTAATACCAGCTCGCCCTGCACGCCATGTGTGGCGGCTAATTTTCCTATATGAATATGCTCGCTCAAAATGAATGATATAAGATTTAATCTGGCTGATTGAGTGTGCAACCCTGCGCTGCCATTCAACTATGCAGTACCTGCCTACCGTCAGGCAAGCGAGTGATCCCGCTTCAGGTGCAAGGCTCCATTGTGCTTAGCCAGCGTTAATTTACCGGTTGTCAAAATAAAAAAATCCCGCTGTTGCTAACGGGATTTTAAGAAAATTTTTTCCGTGTGTGGCTTATGCTTCTGCTGAATCGGGCGTTTGTGTCCTTTTTGCAGAAGTTTGCGGGCGTGCGGCAATTCTTGCTCGCTTGTGCTCATCGCTGCGACGCTTAACATGAACTTCGTGTTCTTCATGCCATTTCTGGAACTTTTGCATGGCTGCAGCCTCGTCGAACAGGCCAAGTTTTACACCGCGTAATAAGTGTTTTAAATAGAGCACTCCTTTAAAGGACAGGATGCGGCGAACAGTATCTGTTGGCTCAGCACCTTTGTGCAACCATTCTAATGCTTTTTGACGGTCTAACTGGATTGTTGCAGGAACAGTTAGCGGATTGTAGGTTCCGATTTTCTGGATAAATTTTCCATCACGGGGTGCACGGGCATCGGCTATTACGATAAAGTAAAAAGGTCTCTTTTTACTTCCGTGTCTTTGAAGTCTGATTTTTACTGCCATTTTAAATAGAAATTTAAAGGCCTTTTTTCAAAAGGTTTAAATGAATAATGGACTGCGAATGTAAGAGATAAATAATGAATTGAAAAACGCTGTATGGAAAAATTAATTTTTTTTTAATCAGCGGCAAACACCGGCATTTTGAGAGCATAAAATGAAAGAGGTGTAAAAAGAAAATATCGCACAGAGAAAAGGAGGGAACAGAGACGGGTTTTTGGCTTGCTCCGTTAGCGCTGCTTCCTCTGTGCAAAAAATATTTAGCGGCGCATACCGGGCATGCGCATGCCGCCCATGGGCATTTTATTCATCATCTTCATCATCTGTTTCATCTGCTCAAACTGCTTCATAAAAGCATTCACATCGTCTATGGATTTGCCGGAACCTTTCGACAAGCGGCTGCGGCGGCTTTGGTTAATAACATCAGGATTGGCCCGCTCATAAGGCGTCATGGAATTGATGATGGCTTCCACACCTTTAAAGGCATCGTCGCTTATATCCACATCTTTTATCGCTTTGCCCACGCCGGGTATCATGCCCATCAGGTCTTTCAGGTTGCCCATCTTTTTTATTTGCTGCAACTGGTCGTAAAAATCCTGGAAATCAAACTGGTTTTTGCGGATCTTCTTTTCCAGTTTCCTGGCTTGTTCTTCATCAAACTGCGCCTGCGCTTTTTCTACCAGTGAAGTAATGTCGCCCATACCAAGAATACGCTGGGCCATACGATCAGGATAGAAAACATCAAGCGTATCTAATTTTTCGCCGCTGCTTACAAATTTTATGGGTTTGTTTACCGTGTATTTAATAGACAATGCCGCTCCACCACGCGTATCGCCATCGAGCTTGGTCAATACAACGCCGGTAAAATCGAGCCGGTCGTTAAAGGCTTTGGCTGTGTTCACGGCGTCCTGGCCTGTCATGGAGTCAACCACGAACAATATTTCGGTTGGATTAACTGCTGCTTTTATATTGGCTACCTCGGTCATCATGGCTTCATCAATGGCGAGGCGGCCGGCTGTATCTATGATTACAACATTCTTGTTCTTTGTTTTGGCTTCTTTAAGCGCATTTTGTGCAATAGCAACAGCGTCTTTTGTTTCAGGCTCGCTGTAAACTTCTACATTAATCTGTTCACCCAATACTTTTAACTGGTCAATGGCGGCAGGGCGGTAAATATCTGCTGCCACCAGCAAAGGTGATTTTTTCTGGCTTTTTAAATAATTCGCCAGTTTCCCGCTGAAAGTGGTTTTGCCGCTACCTTGTAAACCGGCAATTAACACAACGGCGGGATTGCCTGTTATATTAAATTCTGCTTCTGTGCCGCCCATGAGCTCTGTTAACTCATCCTGTACAATTTTTACCATTAACTGGCCGGGGCTGATGGCGTTGATTACTTTTTCGCCGGTTGCTTTTTCCTTAACCCTGTCAGTAAATTCTTTGGCAATTTTGTAGTTAACGTCGGCATCAATTAAAGCGCGGCGGATATCTTTTACCGTATTGGCAATATTCAGGTCGTTTATTCTTGCTTCACCTTTTAAATTCTTAAAAGCGCTTTCGAGCCTTTCGGTAAGATTATTGAACATAGATATTTTTTAAGGATTGCAAATATATAGCACGAAAAATAAGCGCCATTATCATTTACTTTACGGCTTCTTACTTAGCTTTATTTTTGAATTGATTTTAAACATCAACACATGATACAAAGAATACAATCTGTTTGGCTGTTGCTGGCTTCAGCGTTTGCCTTCCTCACTATGAAATTTCCTTTTTTCGTAGGCGCGAACGCCTTAATAAATTTTGGCGAGTTTAATGCAACCACCAATATGATTTTGCTGATAATTACAGCAATTTTAGGAACGCTTTGCCTGTTTACAATCTTCATTTTCAAGCAGAGGAAGCTGCAGCTTTGGTTAACCATACTTGCTTTGGTAATAAGTGTTTGCAACATCCTGCTTTATTTCAATTATAAAAAAGATTATCCCAGCAGCAACCTTACTTTAACTTCTGTATTTGCTTTTGTAATACCTGTATTTTTATTCTTTGCAGCGCAGGGCATTTACCGAGATCAAAAGCTGGTGAGGAGTATGGACAGGCTGCGGTAGATAAACAGCAACGTACATTATCTTATCGTGTAATCTTCCGTTTTCGGAATGGCGTTTAATGTATCAATAATAATTTGCGGCGGCGCTACTATTTTTCTTTTTACCGTATCCATCCATGCACCGTCAATAATCAATAATGCGGCAGGCTCATTTTCATTTTTAAATATTTCATGCTGCATGGAGAATTTCCTGAAATCGGCTGATACAGATTTCAGTGTAAGGGATATGCTTATGGCATCACCAAATTTTATTTCCCTTTTAAAAAAGCATTCTTCACGAAACAAAACAGGCCCGATAAAATGCCGGCGCATTACTTCTTCCGTTATGCCGTTATCAAACAAAAAACTGATACGGCAATAAGCGCCCAAATCATAATAAACGGAATGGCGAAGATGGAAATTGGGATCAAGATCGCTCCATCTTAATTCAGCTTGTTTTATATAATTCATGCATTGAAGATAAATAAGAAATGGAAAGTGGAAGACGCGTTACATCGGTAAAGGAAATGTGGTGCGCACCTGTACACTAAATTCATTTTTATAAAAACCAAGGCTGGCGTCCAGATATAACAGATTAAACGGGGAAATAATTAAGCCGCCGCCATACGCCACATGCCAGGCATTTGATTGTTCACCCGGAAGCCAGACCCTGCCATTATCACAAAAAGCAAACACGCCCGCTTTGCCATTAAAAAACCAGGAATGAAAAGGCGCAATAAAACGAAGGTCGTTGGTATTATAAAAAGCCGTTTTGCCACGAAACCTGTCCATTGCACTGCCCCTGAAGATTGTGCCGCCAATAGATGCCATCTGGTAAAACCCAGGGTTGCCGGTAACTGTTGATGCGCCGGCGCGGATATTGAAAGAAAACTTCGATGTTAATGGAATATAGAAATAAGCGTTGCCCGCATATTTCATATAATGGCTGGCGGGGTTATTTATATTTTGTTCGCCGGCGGCCGAAGCATCTATATAAAAACCTTTTGTTGGCACAATTGCATCGTTTAGATATTGAAAACTATAGCTTATGCCTGCACCTGTATAGGTTTGCCAGTTATAACCGGTTGTATTCATGCCTGGCTTCATGATAAACCTTGAAGAATCATCAATAACCTTTATGCCCTGCAAACTGCCATATACATTAATGGTGCTGTTGCCGATAACTTTTGTAAGCTGCGGTTTCAATATCCATTGCCTCGTTCTTGCTGTATAATATTTCAGCGTTTCATTTTTGTCAAAGCTGGTATTATTGCCAGGGCCAAAATAAAACTGCCAGCGTATAAAATCATAATTGGCAAGCAAGGTTAAATGAGAACCTAATACAAGCCTTGGAAACAAGCCTTTGTAGGTTAAACTGGGCGCTCCCTCCATTATCGAATAATGCAGGCTAAGCCTTTGCAGCGAGGCAAACGGGCGCCTGTCCCATTTATTACGCAATATTCTGTACGAAAAGCCTGCATGCAGCCTGTCTTCCAGGCTGTAAAAAAGAAAGGGCGACAAGCCTTTCCTGTTATAACGAAACCAATCATAATGGTAAGTGCGGTTCGTAGTATCATGGTTTATATGAATGCTGCTGGCGTTGTTTGTTTTAACGCCATCTTTTGCGTAAACAATGATGCGTTTGTTTTTTTTACGGAGCGAAGACAGATCAATCACCGAATCATTGTTTATGCCATCGCTTATTTTAATGCCGATACGGCTTTTACCATTGCCCGAAATGCGGTACGTATCATTACCGCTTAATCCAAACAATCTTATTTCTTTTGTTTCTGCATATTCAAATGTTCTTGAATAAAAAGGCGTGTTGTCATTTGCTCCAAAAACCTGCAGCGATACTTCTTTGTTATTAATGCGATGCACTTCAAACCTGTCATTGCCGGCAGAACCGGTTACCTGTACTTTCTTCGATATAAAATGATAATATTCATTTGCCCATTCCGCAATATGCCTGCGCCTTTCCCTGAGCACTGCGGTTATTGTATTGCCGGTTTGTGCATATACTTCAGGTGGAAATTGTTTAACCGCTTCTTGAATTATTTTATCGGTTAAAGATTGCTGTAAATCTTTTGCGGCATCTTGCCATTCCTGCAAACCTGCCTGGTTAAGCAAACGCCGGTCAAAATTTCTTTCCCGCTGGTTGAAGAAGATAACATTCGGGATATTATTTTTAAATTTCTGAAAATAGTTTAAATCTCCGGCCGCTATGCCGGCGCCAAACAATAAGCCATCGTAATTAGAAAGCGCCTGGTCGCGGTTTACGGGCAGGGGCACATATACTGTTTTACCGCCGGTTATTTTTTTGCCCCAAAGCCAGTTTTGACCAGGCCTGTTCCAGTCGTTTAGAAACATATCAAACAGCCGGGCCTTAACCAGCGCTTTATTGTCTATGCGAATACCCGTATTGTTGTTTAATGTATCAAGCAGTGCTGCGGTAGTGATGTAACTTTCTGCATTGCCGGGCGCAATTTCTTCAAATACAAAAAATTTATCGCCAAACAGGGTATCATAATCACCAAACTTGGGTGGCGATGGGGCGTAGCCATAGCTTATGCCGGCTGAATAAACGCCGGCGGCCCTGGCCAGCACCGGTACCGGCGCCCCGCCGTAAGGGTTGGAAGCCGAGCCGCCATCTGTTAATCTTTGCTCAATAAATGTTTTGCGAAAAAGCACGGGCAGATTTTTCCCCAAAGTTTTATTTACAGGCCTTATCAGGTAATCTTTGTTTGCGCCGTTTTGTATATGCAGGTTAAGATTTTGATTGATGATGCCCGGCGTAAGGGTTACATGCCCCTGCCTGGAACTGTCGGGATAAAACAATGGCAAGGTTACGGGCGTTGTCCACACATCCCTGTAATTATTGCCCCAAAGCCAGCGCTTAAAGCCGGACGCTTTGTATTCCGGGCCGGGGATTATTTTTTGATAGCCGGGAACTGTATCAACAGCCGTTTGGGCAAAAACAAAATTACAGGTGGCAATGCAGGTAAAAAACGATGAAAAAAGGAGATAAAAATTTCTCATAAGTTATTGTTGTAAAAAAATCCTGCCAGGTATTTTACGGTTGCTTGCGCTACAATTTTCGGTATTAACAGGTTGGCCTGATTAATACGCGGTCAGACGCTTCAAAGCGTCTGACCGGTAGCGCCATCCCGGGCACTGTGTTATTACAGACTGAACCAGTCTTTTTACAACACCAATCGCAGTAACGGCAGCATCGAACGTAACAGCGCCGGAAAGATAATGCAGCGCTATATTTAAGCCCGTGCTGGCTTTTAAGAGATCCTGTATTTCTTCATCGGGCTCCGTGCGGCCAAACGCAGCGTCGAGCTGAGCAAAAACAATTTCCGGCACTTTGAGCCCGAGCGCTTTTGCCAGCAGCCCGCCAATCAGCTCTGCTATTAACGCTTTCTTTCCCTGGCCCGCGCCTTTAAATTTCACTACGTACATAAACCCATCATCGGCTTCGGCTATTGCGGGCAATGAGCCGCCTTCGCGCAGCGGCACCACGTAGCGCATTACATTTACGGTTCGTATATCAAAAGCAGATGGCGGCATTTACTGTATAATTGATAAACGGCTAAATTATAGTAAAGGGAATGAACAGAAAGGCCAATGCAGGAATATTAGGCGGGAAACGGCAGTAATTTTTAATTTTCTGTTTTCCCGTTTTGCGTCGATGTTTTTAAAAATAGTATTTCTCTTCGCCTGGCAGTGTTTTTATATCATTCCCTTCTGATGTTCTCCAAATTCCTTTTGGCATTTCCCAATCTGCAAATGCATAAGGCAGCTCGCCTTTTTTTAGTTGTGCCAATATGCTGCTATACCATTTTGTATATGCTTCATTTTCGCCTTTACAATGTTCAATAAATTCAAAATTTTCTTTTACGAACAGGTCCGCCAATTCCTGCGTTGTTAGTTTAATTTCTTCTCCTGATTTTTCTTTTTCGTAGCCGTAAATCCAATTAGAAGCAATACATCTATGTTCTTTTGTTTCGTCAATGAAACTGCAACGCCAATGCACTCCCGATGGGGATAACGATGGAATTACTCGCAACTTTCCAAAACCTCGGTTATGTAACTCTTCAACCATAAACAAAAGTTTTTGCCTGTTTGTCATATAAAACCTGTCGTCCATTTTTATAATTTTCGTTGTTTGTTGGAGTGCTGTGGCTTGCCTGCCGCCAACGGTTCAGCATTTGTGAAGGCATGGCAACAGGGCTATGCCAGCCAGGTACAAATGCACATGTTGGCTATAGCCCGCTTATTTTTTACGTTTATCAACCATTGTTGTCCGACTAAAATATTTTCTCCCGGGCTAAAGCCCTTTATGTGCCTGTTTTTTACTAACCCCAGGCTTAAGCCTGGGGTTATATATCTGAATCCCCTGCACAATGGGCTTTAGCCCAAGT